>CAZZCF010000024.1:0-39536 GCA_964652955.1 uncultured Leptospirales bacterium | reverse complement strand
AACATGCAGTTTCACCGTCGAATTTGCCGGACCTCTGATGAGCTTGACTATTTCGGCAAGGCTTTTATTCTTAATAGATTTATCATCCACTCTCACAATAATGTCGCCGGCAATGATACCCGCCTTCATCGCGGGAGTGCCTTCAATAGGAGATATAACTACAATTTTATTGTCCTTCACGGTAATCTCAATACCGATACCGACATATGCACCGGTGGTCTCCTCCTCTAAATCCCTGTAGGCCTTTTCGTCGAGGAATCGCGAGAAGGGATCTTTGAGTGATTCCATCATTCCATTGATAGCACCGTAGAAGATGGTTTTTGTTTCGGGCATATCGACGTAATCAGTTTGTATGAGCTGATAAACCCGGTGAAAGTAATCCAGATATTTATGTGCCGGTTCATCTGCAGAGAGAGTGTGAGAAAGGTTAATCCCGAGGAAAAGCCCCATCAGGAACGCGAGTATAATGATGTGTATTTTTCTTTCCTTTAGATTTTTCATTATATGCCTGTATTCCTGTAATGATTCAATGAAAGTTACTCCAATCGGATAATTCTTTGGTGATGGATGAGGTCTGTCAACAGAAAAATACGACGTGATGAGCCCTGTTGCTTCTTAATTCCCGAATAGTTTCCGATATTTTTCGCGGTGATTTTTTTTCATGTAGGATTTCAGTTCCTCGAGACTGAATTCGTGCTTCGATGCGATCTTCCTGAGGATCTGTTCACGCTGGAAAGTGGACTGTTTCTCATCAAAGCCCTCGACAAATTCCGTCTTCAGATAGTCTTTCCAGATAGCCTGAAACTCTCTCTCCGTGATCCCTTTGTCCGAACAGCTGACCGTGAGAGAGGTGAGTAGGATGAACATCATGGCAATTCTTATCATATATACCCTCGTCTATTTAGGTTGGTATCATGCCCCGATGATTTTACCGGTATTCCCACTGCGGTATTGTGTCGGTATCCAGTATCTTTACGACACTTTCCTGTGTTAAGGCGCATCTTTCTCCGCTTTTTCCAGCTTTTTCGCTTCATCATCGGTAAGCCGTTTCTTTCGTGCCGAATTAATAATCGGCAGGGGCATCTTCTCCCCCTTCTCGTCGTCGTTCTGATTTAACATCTCCGGTCCCATCCAGCGTCGTCGTTCTTCTTCAATTTTCGTCTCAATTCTTTCGACGCTCGTAACAATCCTGTTGTCATTCGGATCGAGAAGGAGGGCCTTCTGATAGTGGTTTTTCGCTTCATGCAGCCGGTTCAGCTCCTCATAGCACAGGCCGAGGTAGAGATGGAGTGTGGCGGAATCCTCTCCGACAGTCAGTGCTCTCTTCAAGTAGGTGAGCGCCTCAGTCGGTTTTCCGCTTGAGAAGAAGAGAACGCCCATTTGATAGAGCACTCGTGGTTCCTCCCTGCTCAGCCGCATCGCCTGCTGGAGATACTGAAAGGATTCCTCGAGATTCTGTAATGTTATGCTGAGAATGCCCAGACGGTAATACGCCTCAAAATTATTGCTGTTCAGCGTGAGAATTGCCTGATAGAGTCTCTTCGCCTCATCCCATTTCTTCTCCTTTTCCAGCTGCAGCGCCGTGTGATGATAATGCTCCTCCTTGAATGACAGAATGGGGGTGAGGTAATTTCTGAGTTCTCTGTTATATTCAGCATACCGCTTGAGCTTGAAGAGATTTTCCGTTTCACGCTCGTACTCGTTGCTCATATCTGCGTTCTCTGTTATCTTCAGATGCGTGAGAATGGTGCTGTTTCGCATGACTTCCGATTCAAGCCGTCTCATCAATACGGGATCGCTCTTCTTGTTGACGAGACGCAGGAAGGTCGTGTGATTCAATTCAGATTTTTCGATAAGGCTCCTCAGCGAAGTCGTCGTGCTGAGAGGTCTCAGGGAATCGTATGGTTGCACCTCGGTCGGTCTCAGGTTTTCAATGAGACGGTTGCTGTCGGTGAAGATGAGATGGGAGAGGAAATGGGAGCTGCTGTAAAAAAGGCGGTTCAGTTTGTGTTTCTCGTCGAAGAGTGATTCTATCGTTTCAAGATTGGCACTCGAGATTTCGAGGGAGGTTCTGGAATCGCTTCCCAGGATAACGAGGTAATTCGCAAACATAAAACCGATAACATTCTGAAAGGTTCGACGGAATGCTGTTGACGCCTGATAGAGAAATGCTTCCGAGCAGTTTGCAGTATCGATTATCAGCGTATAGATACCATCCGCAGTGAGATTCTTCTTGATAAGGCGACCGTATTCCTCAGAAAATCTGAAGGGATTGCTGCTCTGATCGTAGAGATTCGGAATATCGGCGATTATTGCGAATCGCTTCTCCGTAAGGAGATAGGTGAGCAGCTCGGTTTTCTCAACAATAGAGCGCCGCGAACCGGTAAAGGGACGCTGTTCATAATCCACCACTCGCTCAGGCAGATAGTCGATGCAGGTGCTCTTCCCGAATTCTCCGATGACCGGGTTGATAAAGAATTTTTGATAGCCGTCGATGAGGAGAATCCTTCCCGAAACATTGTGGTGGAAGAGGTATGCCGGTATCAGCGAGCGCTTCATGTTCCTAATGCTGCTGTCCGAGGCTGAGAAGATCTTTTTATCATAGAGATAGAGGTCTGCTTTTTGTTTAATAAAATCAGCATTATAGTTTATAGTGCTGATGTCAGAAAATCCGCGAGTGTTGGTTATGTAGAGGTCGCTGTTGAGCGGCATAGTAAAGAACAGATGCATGAGTAGTATTGCCGGGATAAAGATGAGCGAGAGGACGAAATAGGCGATCTTTTTATACGCCTGAATCGGTCTCTGGAAGAGATGCATGCCGGGTAAGATGATATTGATAAAGGATATAATGTACAGGAGGATAAAAAACCAGAGATAGGTAAATTGAATGAAGCTGATTGCAAACAGAATCGGTATGGGCAGCATGAAAAATGAGATGTTGATTATAGTATGTCGTTTGTTATGATCATAGGTGCTGAGTATATATTCGATGGTATGATAAATTGAAAAGCCGAACGCCAGTGGGGGGAGCATGAAGCATGTCATTCCGAGATAAAAGGGCATACGATTGCCGAAGACCATTATGAGGACGAGGAAAAGGAGGAAAAAGATGGGGAAGAGCATCTCGGTGTAGATGAACCAGAAGGCGCTTCGTACCGCCCGCGCCGCAATAATGGCGATTACTGTGAAGAGTGATGAGGCCACCATGAAGAGCGTGGCAACATATAGCGTATTGCTGTATGTTTGAACAATGGTATGATGACCCAGGACCAGGTATATGAGAATTGAAGTGATGTTGAGAAAAGAGAAATAGAGATAATCCCGCTTGTTCTTATCAGACGACGGCACCTCGGATGCCGTCCTCTCGCCGGAATCACGTGCATAGAGAGGCGTCGGTGAATAGGGGAGCTTTATGATAAAGAGTGATGGCACTGCGGTCAGGGGAAGCACGACGAGGAAGGGAACAATTGCGGGATGCAGATGAACAAAGGCGAAGACTGCTATACCTGTAATGAAACCGGTTAGTGCGAGAATGATAAGTGGAATGGTGCCCTTCCTGTCATCTATGAAGTTTCCACAGGATACCTTGAGAAGGTAATTAATCTTTACTCCGGCGAAGAAGGGGAGGATAAGCAGCAGCAACGGTATCAAGAGGGGTGAGATGTCCATAATAGTGAGAAAGGGTTCCTCGACGCCGGATATACTGTTTCGCAGGAGATAAACGATAGAACTTATAATGAACAGGATCTCGGAGGCAATGAACAGTGGTCTGAAACGGCTGATATGTGTAAAAAGGAGATTGCCCAGCAGGTTGCCGAGGAAAATACCCGTAATGAAGATAAGTGCCACAATTTTTAATACAGGTTGATAGGGAAGAAAATATTCCAGCAGAAATGTGCATTCAATAAATGCAAAGCTGAGAAGAAAGAAGGTGAGAAAAGAATTATAGTATATCACCCTTCTCTGAAAAATGTCAGGATAGCTGAACTCCCGTATTAAGCCCATTTTCAAGATGTATTCACCATCTCTCTTGTCGGGTATTTCGCACGGGGGATGGTGTTTTTGAATTACTCCTTTTTTTATAGTCAATCAGAGTGTGATAAAATTACAACACATTTTTTTGTAAAGAAAAATCTGCTTTTTCAGTAAAAATCTCCTCCCTCTTCAATTCTATTACGGGCATCTCTACGGAGCGGTCTTTACCTTGATCCACAAATGGTAAGTATCGGTTTTATCATGCATTGTGCACACAGCGATACGACGTCTTGCATGCAAGCGTGCACGGGTTGTGCGAAAAAATGTTGGCCACGGGGACATCATATCAGTTATTAAAGGTCACCTTGTTTAACAGTAGTATACTTCCGATAGCTCATTTGTGATGGTCAACCGGGAGCGGTCATAGACTAATTTTGATATTCGTTATTGTATTTGAACGATATAAAAAATAGTAAGAAAAAACTCTCAATTATCCGTTAATTATAGAAGGAATTCATTTCGTGTAAGTGCGTTGGCATACCCGTTTATTTAAGAGCTGTTTATAATTTCCTATTGATTTTTTTTGTAACAATGGTTATCATTAAATAAAGCAGGTGCAGTGTGACGGTGGGCTATCGTGTTCGTGCATAAGGTGAAGACGGTGAGGGGAGTTAAACTATCGGAAGGTGCCATCGATGAAGGTTAAGTATATTCCCGAGAATAATCTTGTTATTCTTTTCTTGTTATTATTCCTGACGGGAGGATTGTATTACTTCTGGTGGCTTGCACGTGTTAGTGATATTTTCGGTGATAATCCGGTTACCAACATTCTGCTCGTCATATGTACTCTTGGCGTTTGGAGCCTTTACATTAATTTGAAGTATATGCAGAAGTCGGAGGAGCTCAACAGGCGAGAGATAAAATGGTTTATGGTTTTTTTTCTGCCCATTTCTCCTCTGATTGTTCAGCATAATATTAATGAACGATATTTCCCCGGTAGATAATAGAGGATTATAGTATGATAGTCAGGTGTAACGATTGTAATGCTTCCTACTCTGTTGACGACCGGAAGGTTGCAGGTAAGAAATTTGCCTTCGACTGTCCAAAGTGTGGAGCGCATAATATCTTTGACAATACGGCTCAATCACCTGAAATAGCGGTTGAAATGGAGCCTGAAGAGCAGCCGTTCGGTGGGAGTGAAGGGGAGGTGATGGAGGAAGAGCGTCTTCCATCAGATGTTGATGAAATGGCTTCTATCGGTGATGAGATTGACGCTGAGCTCTCGGGTATCGGGGTGACCGATGAGGAGCTTCCGATGGATGAGGAATTGCCCGGTGAGATGGATCTCGGAGATGTGAGTGGTCCTGTTATTGAAGAAGAAGGTGCAGTTGATGCGGGAGCTGCGCGAAAAGATGAGGATTTCGATCTCGGTGATGTAACCATATACGATAGTAGCACTGAAGCGGATCGGGCACTCGGAGAAGCCGGGCTGGAATCTGAAATCGTCAGTTTTGAGGGCGAGGAAGATGCTGATATCGACATTGATATTGATGCTGTAATGGCTCCTGAAGAGGATACGGAATCTCCAGAAGCGGTTGAGTCACTTGATATTGATGAGGGAATTATCGAGATTGAGGGAGATGAATCCACGGAGGGGTTGTCTCTCGATGATGCTCTCGATACCATTGATGTCAGCTCCTTGCGGAGCCATGACGAAGAGCCTGCTGATATGCTCGCAGAAGAGGAGGAATCACTGGAGGGAGAAGATCTCACCACTGCAGAGTTCGAGGACTTTCAACCGCTCGAAGAGGATATGCTCACCGAGCAGCAGATTTCCGGGGAGCCTTATAGGGTTGAGATGAGTGAAGTTAGCGGCGAGAGTGGTGGAGTGAGCGTTGAACCGACGCGTACAGCTCGTGAGAGCGATGTCAAAACCGAAGAGGTCCTTTCTGCTGATTCCAGTGATCTCGATGAGAGTGTAACACTCGATCTCGATTCGCTCGATATTCAGCTCGAGGAAGATGCGGGGGAAGAAATTCTCGTTTCGAGAGAGGTTTCCGAGGTGAGCAATCACGAGTTGGATACAATCATAAGCGGAGAAGCTTCTGCGGAAGAAGACGATGATGAGAGTATCACCATTGACCTCGCATCCCTTGATATTCCGCTTGAAGAGGAAGAGGAAATAAGAGGCGGTGAGGCACTTGATGAAGATGAGCGACTCACACTGGAGGATGCCGGTCTCACGATGGATGAGCTTGAGCCGATGAAAGAGGCTCCCGAAGCGCTTGCAAAACCTGATTTGGAGGGAGAAGAGGATATTCGCCTCAGTATTGATGAGATAGATCCATCGCTCAGTGTCGACAAGCTCATTGAGGAGGTTGAAGAAACTGAGACGCTCCTTGCTGACGAGCTCAGCAGCGAGGAGCTTCCCGAGATCGATATTGAAAAGTTTACCGGTGAGGTGGAAGAGCCGGTACGAGGTTTAGGTACCGATGACTATCTGGATATCGAGCAGAGAGAAGACCGGCTGAGATATCCTGAGATGGTTACAGAGGAGAAGGTTCCGACGGAGCTCGTTCCGCATGGTCTGGTAAATGTATCGATAGATTATTCACTGAAGTTTACGCGTTGGGGTGCCCTGTTCCGGCTGCTGGGTCTTTTCTTCATCAGGCTCCTGCCACACGTTATCGTCGTCACGCTCTATTCACTCCTCTCCACAATTGTTGGAGCAATGAACTGGTTGGTTATCACCCTTACCGGCCAATCGGTTGAGGACTTCACCGAGATTCAGGAAAAGACGATACGATATATTCTCTCTCTGAGCGCCTGTATGGTTGATGTCATTGAAGATGCCCCGCTGTATACGGGTACGAAGGATATTGATTATTCACTGCAGCTCGATATTGTATATCCGGTAAATTATTCGCGGCTGCTCGCCTTTCTGCGTTTGACGGGAATTGGTATTATTATACTGGCATTGCCTCATATACTCATTCTGTCACTCTTGACGATTGGCAGTGTCCTTATATGCTTTATTGGCCTTATATCGGTACTGGCAACTGGTCGATGGCCAAATGTTTTCTTTGACTTTATGATACGTTATTATCGATACGTGGCCAATGTACTCACCTATCTTTTCGGTGTTGTCGATAAGTACCCGACCTTTCGATTTGAGTAATGTATATCGAATTCAGATATCGGATCGTCATCTCAGCAAAGAGGTGACCGATGATGATTGCACTTCAGCGGTTACAATTATAGTCCGAGCTCCTTAAGTCTTTTCTGATCCGGAATTCCGGTCTCTCTGTTCCACCCCTGTTCGTCGAAATAATCTTCGACCATCTTTTCCACTTCATCTCGGCTGAGTGACGCATCCGTAAGGTAATCGTTAAAACCGGGTTCCTGAAACCACTTGTCGGGGAGGGGATTCTTCTCTCTTGTCATTCCCTCACGGAGATTTGCCATCCATAGCAGCGTCCATGCCCGATCGGCACGCTTCCTGAGATCGTCAAGATCTGTTTCAAGGCCGGTGACCGATTCATACAGTTCGGCACAGAGTGCAGCATTGTAGAAGCGGTTTATCTGTGCCCGGGCACAGATGCCGAGTGAACCGAGGATGGCAAACCAGCGGTGCGAGTACTTGAGAAGGCGGCCAATCTCCAGATACTCTTCTCCGGATGCTTTCGTGCCAAGTATTCGATTTATGGCCTCATCGGGCACCCCCATTCTCTGCAGGTGGCGGGGGAATACCGTGAGTGGTCTTCGTGCAAAATATGTCGGTGAGCCTCCTGCTCCCACATGCGGGCCCCGCGGATCCAGTGCCTGACCCAGCTCCATGGTGCCGAAGAGGTTCCAGGGAAGGGGACCCCGGGGGCCGGTGTACGGGAGCATGCCTTTGACGGTATATGGTGCAATTGGCCGGCATTCTTCACCGAATTGTTTGATAATACCTTCGAATCCGTCGGCCAGAATGTTTCCGAACCCTTCTCTCAGGGATATCTTTCGCGCCCACTTCTCCATTGCGGTGAACGATTCGAGCCTGATCTCCTCATCAAATGCATCGCCGGGCAATCGTCCCTGCGCATAAAGGTCTTTCGCGAATTCCATTACGCCGAAGAACTCGAACATGTCGAGCCCGTATTCATCAAGAAGGGATACGCACTGTATCGCCTCCCGGTAGTCAGTAAAGCCATAAACGGTCGGTGTCAGCAGGTTGACAATGGAGCTTGAGTGTATCAACGAGCCCATGAATTCTCCATCAGGTATCTCAATAACTTCCTTGCAGCCTATAGGGCAGGAGACACATGCAATCCGCCTCTTCCTGATTTTATTGTAGTCCATGCCCTCGGGTGTGAACGGCAGTGACTTGAGGAGTCCGAGGTGCTGCCATTCCTTCAGATAGGGATATTCACGGATATTCGTGACCATGGTATTGTGAAGTTCTCTGTATCGCTTCCGATTCGCAACCTGTATGCCCCTGCTTCCCCTGACCATAATTGCTTTGAGATTCTTTGAACCCATAACCGCACCAAAACCGCCCCGTCCGATGGTTGAGAGGCGATCGATATAGGCCATGGAGAAGGAGACGAGGTTCTCTCCAGCCTGACCGATAGAGATGATCCCGGCAGGTCTGCCCACCATTTCCCAGAGAGCGGAGCAGGTCTGTGCAACGCCCATCCCCCACAGGGACTGTGCGTCGACGATGTCGATATCGTCATCAATTATTTTAATAAAAACAGGGCGATCGGCACGTCCTCTGATTACAATGTGATCGTATCCGGCATTTTTCATCAGGCAACCGAAGGTGACACCGCCGCCTCCGCACCATCCAATTGCGTTGCTCTGGGGTAACTTGGTAACGGCATAGACACGCGATGTTGCCGGAAGACTGGTGCCCACCAGCGGTCCGGCGCCAAACACGATCGGGTTATCCGGTGAGAGAGGATCGGTGCCCGGTACGATAATTTCGGAGGCGAGCTTAACGGTCAGGCCAAAGCCTCCGATGAATTTCTCTGCTCCGTCAGGTGCAAGCTCCTCTGTTTCGAAACGCCGCTGGCTCAGGTCGATGTGCAGTATTCTTCCCGCAAATCCTCCGTTCATGCTTCCTCCTTTGCAATTTTCTGGAGCGCATCATACAGGCAGTTATCAGCACATACGCCGCAGCCAGTGCAGTCCTCTGCAAAGGTAATGGTGCACTCCGCATCCGAGATGATGACCTGTATTCGTGCTGCCGATGGATTGAATCTTTTCGTGTTGTGTTCCGAACAGGCAAGCTGACATCTCAGACAGCCGGTACAGTTTTCAGGATTGGTTGTGATCTGAAATTTTCCCATGTGCTAATTCCTTTAATGGATTGATAAATGAGGTTTTACAATTTTCATCAAAACAGGTATTTCTATTCAGAAGCATTTTCTATTATTAACAAATTGTGTCGTTCTTGAGGTATTCCCCAGTATATACTCCAGCAAACTACTCCATCAAGAACTTTTACTGTTAAAAAGTAGTTTCTATAAAAATAGTTATCGGTAATTTCATTTTTATCAAGCAATTTACGGATAGTCTCGTGTATATATGATCGTGCTGCATATGCAAGGTTGAATGCAAGATACATCATGTACAACTTCCGCAAATCAAGACAGTACTCATTGATGGTTTATGCAGTCCTTGAAGAGGATCTCGGCACCGCGCATCATGCTCAGTACACCGAGGGGGCCGAAGACGAAACCGTCTACCAGCGCCCGCAGGCTCTCCAGCAAAGCGAGCGTTTTGCGAAGCGGTTCCGGTATCTTCATCATCGGCGTGAGCTTTCTGTTGCGGGGGGTTCGGATTATCATCAGGAGATTAATGAGCAGTACCCTGTCTGCTTCTTAACGTAAATCCTGTTTTGCTCGATGCTCACCCGGCGTCGAATGCGATTCAATCAACAGGTTTCCTGATAGCTGCTTCACACAGGTGTATTTCCCCTTACTAATAGAGCTCCTCTCTTTCTCAGAGGCGCTCATGCCGGTTTTTCAAATCGTTCCGGTTCGGTGCAGGTGCAATCATATCTTCCTGTTTTAAAAATCAGTCCAGGAGCGGAATACCGTACTTCTCGCTGAGATAGCGCTCGATTTCTCTTCTGCCATCCGATGGGAGGGCTTTGTTGAAAAATATAATTTCAGCTATTTCGCCGGTGAGAAAATTTCCACCAATCGGATCGCTGTCCCGCCCGATGGTCGGGTACATGTCGGCCTGTGAGCCCTCCCATGTTGTTGTCAGATCGTACAAACCTTCGGTGTTGTTGTTGTCGAAAGCGCCATTATAGTAGAGCTCAATAGTCTGCTGTTCAATACGGGTGGTGAGAATATGGTACACCGATGAATCGTTGATGCTGTTGGTGAAAAAGTTAATAGCGAATACATCCTGCACCATGAATTGTATCGTATCGAATGTGCCGAGTACTTGTACAATAAATCTTTTCGAAATGCTATCACCGTAATCGAAAAATATATTTTGAGGGGTTGGCTGCTGTGGGCATCTGCAGACGAAAAAGGCAGTGACATCCGGACTGCTCAGGAAGTCTGGAATGTGAAAGTATTCCTGATTCGTGCCAATGAACTGTATTGAAGGCCTGTCCAGATCGGTCCCCTTCTCGAGCCAGAGGGGGCACACCGATGCAAAGGCATTATTATTATTGTCTGTCTGATCGAGCCACTTGTTAACAGCTCCCGTCTCGTCTTTCAGAACCCCCTTATCCGCCCGCAGCCAGAGCACAGCCCCGGGAACGGGAAGCCCTCGCGCGGTTTCGAGCACCGCTGCATCGTCGTCGAGAGCGCAGCCGGTTACGGCGATACAGATGCAGAGTGATATGAGTAATGAGCGCGATTGTCTTCTTTTTTTCATTATCTGTTCCCGTTCAAGGTTATGAAAGGCGAAGTCCCGGGAGCCCGCATGCATATTACGTTCGGCGGAGTTATATTACATCGCCTCCTACAGCGGCGTTCGCACCGTCAGGCCGAAGTAGATCTGATAGCCCTCAACGTTGGCGTCGGTGCTTCCCACCGGCGTATATCCCTGATTGTATTCTACGAAGAGAGCGAATGCCTGCGCGAGGGTAATCTCCACGCCGATGCCACCGATCACGCCCAGAGAATACATTGAATTTTCATCGTTTTGTATATCTTCCCGGTAATAGAGAACTCGCGGCGCGGCCAGGAGGTAGAGCTGGCAGAGCTCTCTCCCAAGCATGATTCCCGTGAGATAACGCGCACCGAGATCGAGTGAGAGCAGGTCGATATCCGTCTCGCCGATATCATCACCGTCCAGAGAGAACTTCCGGTAGGCAAGGCGGGTATAGAGGTCGAAACCGCCGGTTTGCTCCTCGATATTCCGGTGCCGGTATCGGTAGAAAAAGAGATCGAGGAATACACCGGTGCCCTCCTCGTAATACCTGTTCAGTTTGCTGTCCTGCATCCGTATCGTGCCTCCCGCGAAGCCGAGGCGGAGGAGCGAAGCACTTCTGGAACGGCGGATCTCACGCTCGTAGAGATCCCAGTCGGTTTCCTCATAGGAGAAGGCGGGAATGATCAGCAGCAGGGAGATTATGGGAATGAGGCCGTATCGTATCACGGTATACCCTCTCGCAGTCTCGATTGCTCATTTGCGGGCGCAATCGAACAGGATGTTATATCGAGAAATGATGCCTGTAGCGTCAGCCGTGATAACCGGTTTCAGCCTGGACGATTTACTGATATTGTGGTATCGTAGATTATTGAGATGTGCTGATCAAGCAAAAAACGGAAGGAGAATTTCGCAAAGTCGGGACGCATTTCTTTTTTCCGTGAAGGATTTTGCCGTAAAGAGGAGACGGTTTGCCTTAACTCAATCGCAGCCCGCAACTGCGATGCCGTACTTCTCGCCGAGATAGCATTCTATCTTGACCCGGTCACCGTCGGGGAGTGCGTGTCGGTATATGATTATCTCGGCCAGGTCGCCGGTGAGATAATTGTCATTATCTGGATCGCAGTTTTTACCAATTGTTGGATATTCACCATCTTTTGTATCTGACCAAATATTTGAGGGATCATAATCTGGCTCATCAAAAATTATTTTATCACTTCCATTATATAATAATTCGGATGTTGTACCAGATAGACGGGCTGTAGTAATATGATAACTGGATGGATCTTTTGTGTTTTTTACTTCTATTACTTTTGGGAAAGAATCCTGTACTCTGAATGTTATTGTATCAACACCTGTTTGGATACGTATATAAAACAATTGATTATCATCAGCCCCCTTGTCAGAAAATATGTATTGATTTGTGCCCTGCTGTGGAAAACTCCCCACAATAAATACCGTAACATTGGACGAGCTCATGAACTCGGGGAGCAGAAAATATTCCGTACCGCTGAATCGGATTACCGGCTTCTCGTTCAGTACATTATCAACCCATTCCGGCTTCACCATGGCGATGGCGGTGTTTCCGTTCGGCGTCTGGTCCTCCCAGGCATTTACTTTATTCGAGGTGCTCTTGCAGACGTCCCGGTCGGCGCGGAGCCAGAGGGCGGCTCCTTCAACCGGAAGCTCCTCGCCACCGAAGGGCCCTTCGGTGAACTCTCCCGGCTCGCCCTCGCTCATCGAGCAGGTAAAAAGCATGATGCAGCTCAGTAGACTTATCAGTGATTGTCCTATCCTTTTCATGATATATCCCTTCGAATAAAGTATACAATCAACGCGCGATGTATCGGTCTTTCAGCTCCAGCCTTTTATATTGAATGTCTCAAGGATTAAACGCAGATTAACGCAGATGCTTACGGATGAACGCAGATTCTCGGTCTTGTTTCTTTTTAACTATAACGGGTAACGGGTACCTTGTACTGAGTGAAAACATTAATCACCTGTCACTGATAACTATTAGCTATCTGCGTAAATCGGCGTCCATTTACAGCTACATTCAATAGAGTTGATTCTGTGGCTTCATTATCGCTATCCGCAAGAAATATGCCCAGGGTGCAACTCCTGAAGAAGAGCATTCAATGCGGCGTCCTCACCGTAACGCCGTAAAAAAACTGATGTCCCTCGATGTTTTTATCTGAATCGCCAACCGGCGTGTATCCGTGATTGTACTCGGCGAAGAGCCCCATATAGGGGAGAAGGGTAATCTCGATCCCGATTCCCCCGACAAATCCAACCGAGTAGTAGGTTTTCCCCACATTCTCTTCGTCGTCGTTCAGCGCCTCCTCCCTGAAAGAGACCAGGCGAGGAGCGGCCACGATGTATGCCTGCCAGAGCTCATAGAGCCATACCGTACCGAAGAGATACCGTGCACCGATATCGAATGCGGTCACGTGAATTTCCCCCTCTCGATAAACGTCTCCGCTCGCGGAAACTATCTCCTCTTCGGTGGTAAACGACTTGTGAGTATATCGGGAGTACAGATCGAAACCATGTTCGAATCTGCCGGAGAACCGTTTCCGGAAAAAGAAGAAATCAGCCATGACCATGTAGCCGTCAGTATAGATGCTGTTCAGATCGCTGTCCTGCATCTGTACGGTGCCGAAGCCGCCGTAGCCGGAACGGAAAAGGGTTGAGTTTTGGATCAGCAGGGCATTCCACTTGGTACGGCTCCAGAATCCTTTCTGGAATGAAAAGGCAGGCGATGTCATACAGAAAACCAGAATTACGGTGACACAGTATCTTCTCATGTTTAACCCTTCGCTCTACAGTGATTTCCGGTAGTTTCTCTCGCGATTGACGAGTACAGCAAAACGCTCCGGAACATTTCTCTCCTCACTGCGGGAATTATACGCTCTCAAGCGGGTCTCGCAGGGGTGGAAATCGAAACGCAGATTACCTGAGGGTGAGAGCTCCATCGCTCCATCTTACTATACAATATCGGTATAATGATTAAGAAATTTAAGAGCCGCCAATATATTTCTTTTCTTTTTCCTCTGTGCTGAATATCATGGAATGTGCTTGAGCGCGGGAACGTTTCGATCGTAATATAGGTAAACACGCAGGCGGTGGTGACCATGGTGGAGATTTTCGGGGAGGGGGGAGTTTTGCGGGAAGTTCTGCCCCGGTATGAGTTCAGGACCGAGCAGCTCAGCATGGCTGATTTTGTGATGGAGCGATTATGGGAACGGGAGAACGGAATCGTCGAGGCGGGGACCGGTGTGGGGAAGACGCTCGCCTATCTGATACCGGCAATTCTCTACTGCAAAGAAAATGGAAAGAAGCTCGCGGTCAGCACCGAGACAAAAGCGCTGCAGAAGCAGATAATCGACAAGGATATTCCTCTCGCTGCCAAGGTCGTTCAGCGGCTCACGGGGGATCGGTTCACCTGCGAGCTCTGCCTCGGAAGCGGGAATTACCCCTGCCGGCGCAGATTTGAAGCGCTCGTTGCTGCGGGAAGATTCTCGGCAGGTCAGAGGGGGTCGATTGAAACGCTGCAGGAGCTCTTTCGAAGCGGTCGTATCTTCAATCGATTTGACCTGTCCGTTGATTCCGACCTCTGGAAGAGCGTGTCCCGCGAGCCCGAGGTGTGCATCTTTTATCGCTGTCCCTATCAGGCGGAGTGTGTTTTTCAGAATGCGCGGCGGCGGTGGGCTGACGCCGACCTCCTGGTGATGAATCACTATCTCTTCTTTACCAATATCACAACCGGGAGAACCTATCTGCCGCAGTTTGATATTGTCGTATTCGATGAGGCGCACTCTCTCGAAGATATCGCATCAGCGCAGTTCGGATTCGATCTGAGTGCTTCTCAGATTCTGGAATCACTCGGCGCATTACATCGGAAGAACAGGAGAAATACCATTGTCGGCAGGCTCTCCGATTCGAGCCTGCGGAAAAGAGCTTCGACGATGATTACCGATATCGCCGAGCAGCTTCACTCATTCTTCGAGAAGCTGCGGGCTGAATATCTTTCGTCAAGGGGAAGTATTCGATTACGGGAGCGGATCGAGTTCGGTGATGAGCTCGCACAGGAGATGAAGCAGCTCTTTGACCTCTTTGATGAAGTCGCAGAGCATATCGATGACGAGTCGACGAAGATAGAGTTTGAGATTCTCAGGGGAAAGCTCTTCATGTATTTTCAGAATCTCACCTCGGCCATTTATTACGAGCGGGAACACTATGTCTACTGGCTTGAGCGCACGGAAGATACGCTTTTATCCGATATTCATCTCAAGGGGCAGCCGATTGATGTGGCCGACAGTTTGCAGAAGGAGGTGAATTCCTTCTACCAGAGCGTACAGTACTGCTCGGCGACCATGGCGGTTAACGGCGAGTTCTCCTTTTTCGAGAACCGCCTGGGGCTCTGCAGGCATCGATCGCTTCTGCTCAGCTCTCCCTTCGATTATCAGAAGGCAGTTCTCTACATGAGCAGGGACGGCAGAGAGCCGGGCGATCCACTCTATGTTGAGAGTGCCTCGAAACTGGCAGCACATATCATCAACCACCTCGCCGGGAATTGTCTGCTGCTCTTCACCTCGTACCGGATGCTCAATGAGGTCAGAGAGCAGCTCGGAGAGTTCATACCGTTTCCCGTATACGCGCAGGGGAAGCTCGCCGCGCAGGAGGCCCTGAGACGGTATATTGCTGATGATGGCTCAATACTCATGGGGACGCATTCATTCTGGCAGGGGATTGATCTTCCCGGCGATCTTCTCAGAGGCGTTATCCTCATGCGCCTCCCCTTCAGCGTTCCTGACCGGCCGGATATTGAGGCGAAGATGGAGCGGCTCGAGCAGCAGGGCTTGAGCCCTTTCTATCACTATCAGATACCAGCCGCGATAATACGGTTCAAACAGGGATTCGGGAGGTTGATACGGAGCAGTCAGGACCGGGGGGTGATTGCGGTGCTCGATTCGCGTATTCTCACGAAGCCCTATGGGAAGCTCTTTATAGAATCGATCCCGCAGTGCAGGACGGTCTTTACCATTGAGGAGATGAAGAGTATTGAACTGTGAATTTCCCGCCGCCTGCAGCGGCGGGAGCATGCCGGCGAGCAGGTTCATCGCACTGTCATCGAGCGGGGTGCTGCGAGGGAGCTCTCTCTGTTCGGTGAAGAGTTCATCGCTGTGAAAAGAGATCTTCCGTTATCTTCCTGCCAGCAGGCGCTCGGATGCACCGCATGCGATAGACGTAATCAGGTTAATTCGAATTGTGCTGTCACGATGATGGCTGTACGCTGATGGTATGCATTCTGTTATGGATGGTGAAGATTTCTTACAATGAACATTTTCAGAGCAAATAATGATAGCATTCAGAGAGCGGCCGCGATCATCCGCGACGGCGGCCTGGTCTCCTTTCCGACGGAAACGGTTTACGGGCTCGGAGCTGACGTGTTTAATCCCCTTGCCGTCTCCAGAATATACGAGGTAAAGGAACGGCCCTTTTTTGATCCCATCATCGTCCATATCTCAAATACTGCTGCTGTTGATGAGCTGGTTTTGAGCTTCGGCGAGAGAGCTCGCACGCTGGCTGATCGGTTCTGGCCGGGCCCGCTGACCCTGGTCCTCAAAAAGACAGCGCGCGTGCCCGATATCGTCACCGCAGGGCTCGAAACCGTTGCCATCAGAATGCCGGCGCATCCGGTTGCGCTGCAGTTAATAGAATCTGTCGGAAAGCCGATCGCGGCGCCCAGCGCGAACCTCTTCGGATATATCAGTCCGACGCGGGCAGCCCATGTCGCTGAGCAGTTGGGCGATCGAATCGACATGGTGCTGGATGGAGGAGACTGTCCCGTCGGTATCGAATCGACCATACTGCACCTCGGCGAGCCGGTTCCGATAGTGCTCAGGCCCGGCGGTCTCCCGCTCGAGGAGATTGAGGAGGTGATTGGACCGGTCGCGGTTCATGGAGGCATTGCGGGTTCGGTGCAGGCCCCCGGACAGCTCCCCTCCCATTACTCTCCGAACGTTCCCGTGCGCCTCGTTGATCGAATTGACTTTCAACCGGCTGAACCTGCTGCTGCACTTCTCGCCTTTCGAGCACCACGGGGAAAGCTCCCCTTCGCCCGGATTGAAGTTCTCTCGCCGGATGGCGATCTGAGAGTTGCTGCGGCGAATCTGTTTCGCTGTCTCCATCGGCTGGACAGTGCCGATGTCGATATTATCTATGTCGAGCGGGTTCCCGAAATCGGGCTGGGCAGGGCCATTATGGACCGATTGAGAAGGGCCGCCGGCAGGAAAAGTCATTGACAGCGCGCTCAGAAGCCGGTATAATCAGAGCGTTATATGTGTCTCCCCCGCACCTGTCGGGGGAGCATTGTTATAGGCGGTTGATGTCGTCTGTAAGTGAGGGGAATGATGGCTGCTGAAATAAAACATTCAGAGGAAGAAGAGAAATCATCAGGACGATTGATGCTGTTCTTTCGGGGAGTGAAAAGCCCTTTCGAGGCATGGCGGACGGTTCGCGAGCATCGTGGATTGAAGCGTTACTTTGTTATCCCCTTCTTTATCAATGTTATTCTCCTCGTCGCAATCGTGTATCTCTCGGCGGTGTATCTCTATCCGCTGTTGCTCGGTTTTATGCCGCAGGGGGATGCGTGGTACCTCACGGTTTTGCGATGGCTTATCACCCCCGTGCTCGTCCTCGTCCTCGCTGTTATAATCATTCTGCTCTACTCGATCACGGGAA
This sequence comes from uncultured Leptospirales bacterium, assembly GCA_964652955.1. Classification (GTDB taxonomy): domain Bacteria; phylum Spirochaetota; class UBA4802; order UBA4802; family JAKQUI01; genus CAZZCF01. The sequence goes on along the minus strand of CAZZCF010000024.1, from coordinate 21,935 downwards.
GTGTTATTACGGCGCCCTTTAATGATCCGCTCTCCGCGCGTGTCGAGAAGCTGTTCGCGGAGACCGTTGATGAGCCCTTTTCCCTCCGTGTCTTTATCGGTGATATCGTGCGCATGGGAATCAATATGATAAAGCTGATACTGCTCCTCATTCTCTTCTATATTCTTATTCTCTTTCTCAATCTCATACCGGTTCTGGGCAACCTGCTGTATGCGCTCCTCAGCTTTCTCGGTACTATTTTCTTCCTGGGTTTTCAGTTCTTCGATTTTCCCCTGGAGCGGATGCGGCTCACCTTCAGGCAGAAAATGAAAGTGCTCTGGCGGTTCAGGGCGCTGACCATGGGATTGGGGCTGGGCTTCTTTCTAATTTCCTTCATCCCCATCTTCGGCTTTCTCGGTTTGAACCTGGCAACCGTCGGGGGCACGGTACTCTATCTCGAGCATATCAAGCCCCTTCTCGGCGCTCGGAATAATGGATGAACTGGTGATGCGAGGTGATGCGATGATTACCTTTGACTACAATTACTTCATGGAAGAGCATATCGGGAGTGAGCACGGGATAGCGGAGGCTGATCTCGCGTCTGCCCGGGAAAAGGCTGCTGCGGCGCTCGAGAGAATGGAACGGGAGAAAGGGGAGGGGATGCTGGGATTTCTCGATCTCCCCTCTGAAAACCGGTTGATCGACGAGATACTGAGCTATCGAGACAGGGTCAGGGCGGATTTCGATACGGTGGCGCTGGTTGGAATCGGCGGTTCTGCGCTCGGCCCGCAGGCGCTCAGGAACGCCCTCTGCCATCTCTTTCTCAATGAGCTTGACGATGAGCGGAGAGAGGGCTGTAAAATTTATTTTTACGATAATGTCGATCCCTACGAAATTCTCTCCATGGCTGATGTCGTCGATGTCAAGAAGACCCTCTTTCTGATTATCTCGAAATCCGGTGGCACCACGGAGACCAATGCAAATTTCGCCATACTCCTCGACTATTTGAAAAAGGCGGTGGGCGAATCGTATCGGAAGCATATCGTGGCGATTACCGATCCTCAGAAGGGCATACTGAGGAAAATAGCTGATGATGAGGGATTCACAGCTTTCCCGGTTCCCTCGAATGTCGGCGGGAGGTTCTCGGTTCTCTCCGCTGTTGGCCTGGTGATGGCTGCCTTTGCCGGGATTGATATCGCCGGGCTCCTGCAGGGGGGCCGCCATATCATCGATACCTATTACGGGAAGGATATGCATGCAAATGCCCCGCTGCTCAATGCGGTTTTCCACTATCTCTTCGATACCCTCAGGAATAAGCGTATCAATGTGCTCATGCCCTATACGCGAAAGCTCTTTCTCTTTGCTGACTGGTACCGGCAGATCTGGGCTGAGTCGCTGGGGAAGGAAACCGACATTGCGGGGAAGAAAACCGTTGTCGGGCTGACGCCGGTATCTGCCCTGGGAACGATCGATCAGCATTCCCAGCTGCAGCTCTATCTTGAGGGCCCCAATGACAAGGTTATCACCTTTTTGAAGCTCAGGGATTTCGAGTGTGATGTCGAGATACCCGGATTATACCCGGAGAATCCCGAGCTGATGTATCTCTCGCAGAAGAGCTTGAGAAAGCTGAATGAATTCGAGGAATCGGCAACGGAGCTCGTTTTGAAGGAGAAATCGCGGCCCAATGCCTCGATCACCCTCTCCAGGCTCGACGCTGAGAACATCGGTGCACTGATACTCTTTATTGAGATGCAGACGGCATATGCGGGATATCTCTATAATATCAATCCCTACGATCAGCCGGCAGTGGAGCAGGGGAAGCGATTTACCTTCGGACTCATGGACAGAGCAGGATATGAGGAGTATAAAGAGGTATTTGCCCGGAACTATTCCAAGCTGGATAAATATATTCTATGAAGCTCAGGCTCCCCCTTTTTATTCTGTTCGAGGGAATTGATGGCTCGGGGAAGACAACGCTTTCAGAGACCGTCTACCATCATTTCGCCTCGATGGGCATCCCCGCAGTGAAGCTTGTGGAACCGACCGATGGCATCTGGGGCTTGCAGATCAGAGAAATGCTTCAGGAGGCCGCTGCGCCCTCGGCCGAGAAACAGCTGGAGCTCTTCCTGAAGGACAGGGAAGATGATGTCACGCGAAATATCGTCCCCTCGTTGAACGGGAATATGATGGTTATCATGGATCGCTACTACTATTCAACCGCCGCCTATCAGGGAGCCATGGGGCTCGATCCTGATCATATTATCAGTGAAAATGTAAAGAGGGGTTTCCCGAAGCCGGACCGGGTGTACCTCATTGATGTCGCACCGGGACACTGTATGCAGCGAATAGCCCGGCGGAAGAACGGGAGTGCGGAAGAGCAGTTCTTCGAAAAGAAGCAGTTCCTCGAGAAGGTTCGCGCTATTTATCTCGCCCTCGCCGATGAGAGTTTCTGTATACTCGACGGCGATGAATCGGTAGAAATGCTCCGTCAGCAGGTGATACTGGATATTGAGAGGAACTTCGGTATCGAATGAAAAAAGAAGTAATCAATGCGCTCCTGAAATATGGTCTGGACTTTGTCTTTGTCCTCCTGCTCCTGTTCATTGCCACGGCTGTCATGCAGCTCTCAACCAACTATTACTTCCTCATGCTCTTCTTCGTCCTGTTTATAGTCTCGCTTCTCCCGATAACCAGTTACTTTCACGATATCATCGATTCCAGGATCAGCCCGGTTGTCTACGAAGAGCTCTTCGTGCAGACGGTCGATTCGATTCTCACCATTGAATCCTTTGACGAGATGCTGAAGGCCACCTTTGATCGCGTTCTTGAGCTCTTCAAGGTTCGATCTGGCCTCCTCATCTTTTATTATCACGATAAGGACGAGTTCAACATCTTCTATCAGCGAAACAGGAGGAGTCGTATTATCAGAAAGGCGAAAGTCGAGAACGATAATATCCTTTTCAGGGTAATCAGAGGGCCCGATGATATTATCGTCAAGAGAGAGCTTAATACATCAATACACTTTGAACGGAAGCTCATAGCGGAGATTGAGCGGCTCAACGGGGAGCTGATCATTCCGATATATTACCGCGACATGTTTCTCGGCTTGATTATTATCGGGAGCAGGAAAAGGAGATTCTCCGGCAAAGAGATGAGACTGCTCAAGATTTTTGCGTCGAGAATTGCTATCCTCTCTGTCAACAGCTTTTTTGTGAGTGAGCTTCTCAAGAAGAAGGCAGTCGAGAAGGAGTATGAAATCGCCACAAAAATACAGAAGAGATTTCTCCCCGATGCTGATGCACGAATTGGTCACATTACCATCCGCGTTTTTCACGAAACAACCTCGCTCATGACCAGGGAGTTTTATGATATTTTTGTAAGCGGGGATGAGGTGGATGAGGTCAGGATTTCAGCGTATCGTCTGCTGGGCAACATCACCGGGACATCAATTTATATGCCGGGCATTCAGGCGCTTCTGCAGAGCTTTTCGCGGCTCGGATATCCTCCGGCGAAGGCTGTTATGAAGCTCAAAAAGACGATTCGGGAGCGTGGCATTATCGATGAGGAGATCTCGCTCTTCCATGCGTCGGTACAGCAGAACGGGGAGTGTATCTTCTGCAACAGCAACTATCAGTCACCGTTCATTTTCAGGAGCTCGTCACAGTCGCTCCGTCCGGTAAAAGAGCGGGGTAGAAAGCAGGGACGGTTGAAGCTCATGCCGGGGGATGTTCTCATCATCGGCTGTAAAACCTTCCATGAGTTCATTGTTGAAAATATGAGAAAATACGCAGTGCTGATAGCAGGTCAGGGATCTTCGCTGAGCCGGATTCGTTCTTCACTGATAAAATCCCTTACGGCAAAGCAGGGCGAGCAGGAGGGTGATCGGCTTCTGGTCCTCGTAACGCTGGAGGGGGGGAAGTGATCAAGAAGCTTAAGAACATACTCCTCTTCCTCATCCTGATTCTTCTCGACCTCTTCTTCTTCTCGCGGGCAATTCATTTCAGTGAGCTCTACCCCTTTCAGAGGCTGGCATTCGACAATGTCCTCATGCACCGGATCTCTACCCGGGAGGCGTTGCCCTTCCATAGCAGAATCGTGTCAATTCAGGGAGTGGAGGTGAAGGAACGCGGATTGACCAGTGCCCTTACGGTAACACGGGACCACAAGATTGTTACGGTAACCCTTATGCGAGACGGTGTTCTGATGCAGCGTGAGATGGCGCGTCCACCGGTCAATGAGGAACTGCTCTGGTTTTTCATCATGCTCCTCTTCCTGGCCAATATGCACTTCCTCTGGGGGATGCTGGTCCGGATTGTGCGGTCAGCGCTCTCTCAGGCGACACTGTACTTTTATCTCTCCCTCGGCCTGAGCGTTTTCTACTTTCTCTTCATGGAGTATGTGACCTTCAATGAGCTTAACCCTTTTTTCTATGCGATACTCATTTATCTCGGCTATCTGTTCATCCGCATCGGCTATAATCTCCTTAATCAGCGAATACCGGTTACCGCTGTCACGGTATATGCCGTTCTCGGTATCGGCGCTATAGTCATCTCACTTATTTTCGCTGATGATGCTCCCGGCCTCGCACTCAGAGTCCACCTTTCACTGCTGATACTCTGCGCCCTGTATTCGGTTCTGAAAATCGTGCTGCGGATAGTGGTACGAAGAAATATCTACACGACCAAGCGTGGCCTTTGGGTAATAGCGATAGTGACCGTCGGAATTATCGCACCGCTCATTCTCCTGTTGATTGGTCTCAGGCTTGATCTCGGTCTCCCCATCCAGTATTATATCGTTCTCACCCTGACCATTCCGCTGGTTATGGGGAATGGATTTTTACAGTACGACGTCTTCAGCTCGCGACTCTTTTTCGGAACCGGGGTTATGCGGTTTCTCTTCAATGCGTTCCTGTCCGCTATCGGCACCGCCATGCTCCTCGCTATTGTGTCTCCGGGAGTGCTGCCTGATGAGAGAGCCGTTCCGTACGCACTTTTCGGCCTGATTATGCTCTTTCTGTTGCTCGTGAAGCGGCTGGTGCAGCGGAAGTTCCAGACCGCTCTCTTCATGAACCGGGATGAGTTTGCCGCTTCACTGCAGAATATAGCGGAACTGGTTTCGGTTCCCGAGGATATCTCGGTGAAGATTGAGCGGATTATCGCCGAAATTGTCCGGCTGACTGATGTCCGCTATGTGCGTCTCATATTCTTCGACGAGAGCGGCGATGAACAGTACCGGGATCTCGGAGATCACGTGGAGCGCCTCACTGAAGAATCACCGCTCTACTCATTCCTCACCGCGTCGCGGGGTCTCATTTTCAGACACACGCTGATCCAGAATTCACCGCTCGAAGAGAGCGTGTTCCATTTCCTCGAAATGCGGCACACGGTACTCGTAATTCCGATTTTCGAGGATCGGCATCTCATCAGCGCGCTGCTCATCGGTGATAAAAGAACAGACCGATCGCTCTCCAGAAGCGAGATAAAATATCTTAAGACCGTTTCGTTTCAGATTCAACAGCTCTTCGAGAATGATCAGTTGCTCAGGGAGTACATAACCCGGATTAACTTCGAGAAGGAACTCGATATCGCCTCTGATATTCAGATGCGGCTTCTGCCGAAAAAGGCTCCGCCGCGGCGGGGATTGATTATTGACTATTACAATCGACCCTATCTCAAGGTTACCGGTGATTATTTTGATTTTATCACGATTGACAAAAACAGAACGGCAGTTGTTGTCGGCGATGTCTCGGGCCACGGCCTCGCTGCTGCGATGATACTCTCAATGATCAGCAGCATCACCAACGCTGTTCTCAGAGAAAAGCGACCGATTGATCGCGCGTTCCTTGAGATTAACCACTTCCTGAACTACCGGTATCAGGGGAGCGATCTCATAACTCTCTTCATTGGCATATACAACAGGAAATCCAGAGAGATGACGTATATCAATGCAGGCCACCTTGCTCCCGTGATAATCAGGAAGGGGCAGATGAATATATCATTTCTCGAGGGTCGTTCCAAGATACTCGGCGCCGATCCTGCTTCGCGCTATTTCATGTCCAGAATATCCCTTGAACGCGGGGATCAGCTTTTCTTTTACACCGATGGGGCTATCGAGATCTATGACGAGAGGAATACCGAGCTCTTCTCCGAGAAAAACCTCCTTGAAATAATCTCGAAAAAAATTCATTGTAGCAGTGCAGAAAAAATTAATGCGATTGTCCAAAGCATCAATACCCTTGACCAGGATGCGATTAATGATGACATCACACTTATCGGGATTACCATCCGTTAGAAGGATTCCTTCGGCGGCAGGGATGACGGGAGCATCTTCCTCTTTCCGTGAAATCCGGTGCATTTTTCTCTTTGCCGCTCTTAGTATGCTTCTCCTGGTTTTTCCCCGGGTGGCAGCTGCGGTTCAGAATCCTTTTGATCTCCCGCTGCTGAGAAGCCCTGCGAGCCATGGCACGGACAGTTTCGCGCCGCTGGTGAATCCTGTTTTCTCAGATGTCCCGGCACCGTGTCTTGCCTATCAGTATATCAGCTATGATCAGGGTGACGATAACCACCTCGCCCTCATTACGGCGGCGGGATTTCTCTTCTCCTATGCCCGGCTGAACACCCTCATGCATGATGATGGAGAGATGGTGTCAGCAGCCCGCACGAATCTGTTCACCGTCGGGAAGGGATTCTGGCTGAATAATTTCTTCGGTATTGGTGTCAACTTTTCCTGGAGCAGAAGCCAGCGAAGCCTCTATGACGACTATCGGTCATGGGCGGCCGGGGTGCTCTTTCAGCCCGTTCACTTTCTCTCATTCGGATTCGCGTCGCGGGATCTGAATACACCGGATTCCGGCAGGGGAGAGATTGGCAGAACGGATATTTACTCCCTTTCGGTGAGACCCTTTGGAAACCGCCTGACCCTCTCTGCGGATGCACTGAAACGGTCGGATGATCATTCCGATGGGATGCACTATCTTTTCGCCGCTCATCTGGTGCTTATAGGGGAGATAACACTCTCCATTACCGCCGATGATGACAAGAATTATTTCTTCGGCATTACGGCGCCCTTTGCGATGAGCGGGCAGAGCAGCTCAACACTCCGTTTTGATTACCACCGTTCATCAGACCTGCCGAAATCCTCGCATTTCGGTTTTGCCCTCTTTGCTGAGAGATATCGATCGCCACTGGTGTTGACGGACAGATATCTGGTGATTCACCTGCGCAGCGCTATTCAGGAGATCGGAGCGGAGGGGCTTTTTGCGAGGAGGGATATTACCTTTTATGATATGATCAACGCAATACGTTCGGCGGCTGTTGATCCTACCGTGGTGGGCATTGTTTTGCATATTGACAGAACCGGGCTCGGTTTTGCCCAGGTTCAGGAAGTCCGGCATGAATTGAAGCGATTCCGTCATTCCGGTAAGCCGGTCCATGCGCTGCTGGTCGGTAGCAGCAACAGGAGTTATTATCTGGCAGCCGCCGCTGACACAATTTATCTGGCTCCCGGAACAACATTCTCGCTTTCGGGATTGATGGCGCAGGTTTATTTCTTCAAGAAGGGACTTGACCTGGCCGGTATTCGATTCGAAACCATTCGGGCGGGGAAGTACAAGTCGGCCAATGAGCCCTTTACGCGTGAGAAGATGTCCGATGAATCTCGTGAGAACCTCCTCTCGCTCCTGAGCGATCTCAATGAACAGTATCTGAACGATATCGCCGAAAACCGAAAGCTCCCGCGGAAAGAGATCGATATGCTCCTCGAAACGGGTTTTCTCGCGCCGGAGGAGGCTCAGAAGAGGGGCTTTGTGGATGTAGTGGAGTATCCTGCCACTGCTCAACAATCGATACTCAAGAGATCCGGCTTAAACACGATGACGGTTAATCTGGAAAACTATGTTCGTGAGCGGAAAAAGGTATACCAATGGGGTCTCTTGCCCCATATTGCGGTGGTATACGTGCAGGGCGGTATTATCAGGGGACGATCGAAGAGGAGTGGTGTTTTTTCTCCCGAATCAACCGGTGACGAGAGTTACGGTGAGATTCTGAAGAAGGTCTTCAGCGACCGGAAAATCAGAGCAGTGGTTATCAGGGTAAACTCAGGTGGTGGCTCCGCCCTCGCCTCGGATCTCATGTGGCATCACCTCTCCCGCTTGAAAAAGAAATATAAGAAACCGGTGGTTATCTCCTTTGGCACCATCGCCGCATCGGGTGGTTACTATATCGCCTGCACGGGCGATACCATTTACGCAAGCCGGGGAACAATTACGGGTTCCATCGGGGTGGTCAGCGGAAAGGTCTCTCTGCAGCGCCTCTATGACAGGCTCGGCATTAATAAAGAAGTACTGAAGATGAGCGAGTTTGCCGATATTTTCTCGGAATCGAGGGGCCTGACCGAGCGTGAGCGTCAGATACTGCTCAGTTCCGTTCAATTCACATATAGTCGGTTTACCGGGAAGGTTGCGGCAGCGAGGAATATCAGCCCGGAGCAGATTCCCGATATTGCCGAAGGGAGAGTGTTCACGGGAAGTCAGGCGATAGACAAAAAGCTCGTTGATAAAGTCGGCGGTCTGATCGCTGCTATTACCTATGCCAAAAAAATTGCGAATGTGCGGGGTCAGTGTATCATCGAACATCACCCCGGCAGAAAGCGCTCAATTGCCGAGGTCGTCGGTCTGGGGGCTGATGATTCGATGATGCGGTTATTGCGGCCGATGCTGGAACGCTCAGCGCTGATAGGACTGTGCGATGAGCAGTTCCTGTACCTGTATCCCTATATTGTGGAAATCAGGTAGCTGATGATCCGGAAAGATCCGGACCCGCTCTCCGGAAAGCAGGATTATATTCACGCTATGAAAAAGCCCTTCATAATTACTTTCATCCTTCTCCTTCTCGGCTGGTCGCTGCCGCTCCGTGCCGAGAAACCCCTGGTCGGGATTTCAGGAATACGGGGGGACAGTGCCCGGACGCTCAATCTCTCGGGTGTTGTGGAGACGCATCTTGCCAATATTATAAATTCTACCGGTATTTTTGAACAGGTGAATCATCAACTGCTCAGGAATGAGCTTACGCGATTCAAATGTATCGAAGAGAGCTGTATTCTACGCTTTGCTCGAACGGCCGGATTGCACGTTGTTATTGGTGGCGAGATCGAGGATAGGGGTGATACCCTCCTGTTGACCCTGCGGGCATCGGGTATCGGGGCGCCACATTTCGGGCGGGTGCTACTCCGGTACCGGGTGGAGATCCCGGTTACAAACCTCGTTCTCGGCGCCCGTGAGTTCAGCTACATATGCGAGGAACATGCGGGATTTTTCTTATCGAAGATGATCAAGCGCTTTCGGCTTCCGCTCGAGTTGACGAAGAAAGACGAGGAGCCGATCAGGCGCGATCAAGCGCTCAGTGGCCGCTATGACCTGTACCGGTACATCGATAGCGGTATCAGCGGACCGGTACAGCCCTATCATCGCATCGGGCGAATTGAAATATCCGATAATGTCATTGTTTCTCGGGAGAGCGATCTGCCGCATCGCGAGGGTGATTTCATCCTCATCTCTTTCGAGAAGACGTCCCGGTTCCTGGAGAATTTTTACCGCGGGAGGAAGAAGGAGATTGTCCTGGAGGCACCGTCTTTCAGTGATACCCTCTACACCGTTCTCTTTACGGTGCCGGCGAGTGCAACCATGCCTGTGGTAGCACCGCTCATCGGCTATTATCACTACAGAGATTTCACGGGGCTTTCTCTCTGGGCGGTTAACGTCGCGCCCTATCTCTATATTGAGTATGACGGATTAACAGATCGTCCCGGGGAGCGGAGGGATCGGAATAAGAACATCAGCAGAAGAGATGCAACCCATTACTACTTCGGATGGTATATGCTCCTCTTCGGGGGGATGTCGCTCTTTGTGGACGCCTTTTCACATCGGTATCTCTCGCAGGCCGCAAATTATCAGGAACCGCAGCCTCTGATGGGTAACGATTTTACTGCGGCATACCTTGCTCTCGTGTGCGGTGGGGGCGGACACTTTTATCGGGGACATCGTGCATGGGGATATCTCTATTTCCATGTCGATAATATCCTGCTGTACCTGACCATCAGGGCACTGGTGCGGGAGGAGCGGTACAGTGCGGAAACCGGAGCCTATGAGCGGAGTAGCATTGACAGGAGAAGAGCCTACATGCTGCTGGGGGTTCTCGGTCTGGTCAAGATTTGCGAGATAACCCATGCCGTCCTGATAGGGGATACTATTCGAAATGGCACCCGTCTTGAGGAGGAGCTTTCACTGAAACCGGTCTTATATCTTGATGAGGAGGAGAATGCCGTCTGGGGCGTGCAGTACAGTCTCCGGTTATGATCGGAGGTGTCGGAAATGCCCTCATCGGGTGAGGACTGCCTCGGAAGTGAAGAACGAGGAGGAGCAATGCTCATTCACTTCGGAATTCCGCTCCTCGATTGCAGCAGAGGCTTTCTCTCTCGATACCATGAGATGATTAACAGGTGTTGGCCGAGAATGAGCGGAGCAGTATCGAAGGTCGTTGTGTTAACAGGCATTATCCTGTGCTTGCTGCATGCGGGAGAGGTATCTCTTGCCGCCGAAGAAGATCGGATGATAACGGGTTCGGTGGTGATTTTCACAACACCGCAATCCAGCTCTACACTCCGTATCCTCGCCGGTGAATCGGCAAGCTATCTGGGGAAGATGTTTCACCGATTGGGACGATTTCGGCCGGTTGAGAACAATCGGCTCAACTGGGCAGCGACCATCGTTCGTGAACGTGGTGAGGAAGGCAATTTCTATCAAGAGGTTGCGAGTGCCTTGCGGGTCGATCTCTATGTTCTCATATCGCTTAGACAGGCGGGAAAGATACTCTTCGCCGAGATGCGTATCGTACCCCGTGTGGATGATCTTGACAGCATGCGGAGAAGCATACGGGTGCGAAGCAGAATTTATAATAACATCCCCCTCAAACTCGGCAGAGAGCTTGTTTCGCTTCACCGTACCCAGCCCATCAGGGCCCGGGTGCTGAATCGATTTGACAATAATCGGTACCGTCTCGATATCGGCCAGTGGAACATGGTAGGACAGGGCAGATCATATCGAATTGACGGGGGATATCTGACCATCAGTGAGATGGGAAGATACCAATCGGTTTGCAGGATCGATGGCAGTGAACGGGAGGCTGGCGATGTGGTATTGATTCATCAGTACCCGGATACCAATGTACTGGCGAATGAGATTGATCGGAGAATCCTGAAGAATACCGAGAGGAGATACGGGATTGCCAATACGCTCCTGAAGAATGATGTCCCCGAAAAGAGATTTATCGAGAGTATCTGTATAATTAATCTGGGGGGGAATGTCTGCCTCCCGGGATACGGTTCCTATCTCTCTACTCATTACATGGGTTTTAAAGGAGCCTCACCCGATGTCGCCGGCATCGTCCTCTCCTCGACGCTCGTTGCCGTGCATTTCACCCTTCCTGCGATGCTCACCCGATTCAGAACCAACTTCTTCCCCTGGAAGAAGGATCACGATAAGACCGGGCGGATGCAGAACTTACAGACCTTTCTCTGGGCAACGGTGCCGCTTACCTTTTCAACTGCCTATCTGAATCAACTGGCATATCAGTTTCAGCGAAGCAACTATCTCCCTCCCTTTTTTAACGATAAGGACGCAGCAGCGACGGCCCTCTCCCTCTTCATACCAGGTGGCGGTCTCTTCTACAAGGGATACCGATTCGGCGGCTGGGGGTACTATTTCTCGGAGATGCTCCTGGCCGGATATGGGGTCTATAACTATCATGAGGGCCAGAAGGGTCGCTATGCGCTCCTGGCGCTCGCGGCGCTGAAGGGAGTTGAGCTGCTGCATGCCTATTTCGTTGAGCCTTCATACCCTTTTTACCGTATGGAGATGGAGCGGGAGATACGGCTTTCTCTGAGTGCTGATGTGGAGCAGTATAACAGAGGTAAGATGGTATACAGGTTTGGAGTAATGTATTCCCCTTAGTGTTGTCATGCGCATGAATGGTAGTCCTGCGTGGTGAGAAAACCCTTTTGCAGGAGGTGGATGACTTTTTGCGCTCATCTCGTTGCGGTAATGGTAATTAAAGATTGCAGTCGATATGGCCTCTATACTGAAAGTGCCGTTTATCAAAAATAGCTGTAATCAGTACGATTGGGCAATCGTCCTTTGAGCTAATCGTTCGGTTCCGGGTATTTTTCTGCCTTTTTTGTGATCGATGTATGAGAGGAGGGGGATAGCAGATGAAAGTGGTTACATATGCAGTGCTGATAATCGGTATACTGATCATTCTGCTGGGAGGGGTGTATCTCTCTCTGTTAAGCAGAATGCCGGAGCTCGATGGCACAATATACACGGATGCCGTTCGAGAAAAAGCGCGGGTTATAAGAGATACATGGGGAATCCCTCATATCGAAGCCGGAAGCGGAAGGGATGCATACTTCGCCTACGGATACACCATAGCGCAGGATCGTCTCTTTCAGATGGAACTGCATCGTCGAATTGCCAGAGGTGAGCTCTCCGAGATCTTCGGCCCGAAGCTCATACCACTCGATCGCAAATTCCGGACACTGCTTTTCAGACATACAGCGGAGAAGAATCTCAAGAGGGTTGGACGTATGCATCCCGAGGCACTGGAGATGCTTGATGCATTCCTGGCAGGAATCAACTATTATATGAAGACGAATTCTCTGCCGATTGAGTTTACCCTTCTCGGAATTAATCCCCGGCAATTCACCCGGCTGGATTGCCTTGCAATGGTCTGTTATATGGCATATACCTTTGCCTACGGCATCGATTGCGATTCGCTGGTGAGCACATTGAAAAGAAAATATCCGGATCACAATATCATGGAGCTCTTTCCCGGCTATTCTCGCGAGGAGCCTGTTACCATTATGGAATCGCAGGCATACTATACGTCCTCGAGACGAATATCAGTACCGGGCAAGGTTCGGGGAAACATGCCGGATGCTCTCTTCAGCGATCGGCTCTCGCCGCTCAAGCTGTTCGCGGAATCAATTGATCCTGCCGATCTGTTTCCACTTTTCGAGGGGAGCAATTCATGGGTGATAGCACCGTTCCGTTCAAAATCGGGAGCGGCAATTCTGGCGAATGATGGCCATGTGGCCCTCTCAAATCCCGGCATATGGTATGAGGCTCACATCAGATACGGTAACGTTGAAAATTACGGGCAGTTTTTGCCGCTGATTCCCTTTCCGTTGTTTGCCCACAATAAGAACCGGGCATGGGCGATTACCATGTTCGAGAACGATGACCTAGATCTGTACGCTGAGACTTTTCATCCCCGGGACAAGCATCTGGTGATGTACCGGAAGCGATGGGTGCCGCTCAGAACGATACGGGAGTCAATAGCGGTCAAGGGGTGTGGTGCTGTCGTGCTGGAGATACAGATTACGCCGCATGGACCGATCATCACGGAATTCCTGAACGGGTATCAGGGGAAACCGGTGTCGATCTCATGGGTGTGCCACCGTGCCGATAATCCCGTTATAAATATCGTGTACCGGCTGAGCATCTCTCGAACGATTGAGGAGTTCAGAAATGCCATATCGGAGCTTGCCGCCCCCGGTCTTAACTTCTCATACGTTGATAGATCGGGCAATATTGCCTGGTGGGCTGCCGGCAGGTTGCCCCTTCGCCCAGCCCATGTTAATAACAAGGAGATACTGGACGGGAGTTCGGGCAGGGATGAGATAAGGGGATACCTCCCCTTTGACAAGAATCCCCATCTCGTGAATCCGCCGAGCGGTATTATCGTGACGGCGAACAATAAATCAACGAGCAGGCCGGTTGGCCCCATACCCCATCTGCAGGGATACTGGGTCCCCACCGATCGGGCGGCGAGAATTGTCGAACTCCTCTCGAGCAGGGAGCGATGGGGTATCGATGATCTGATTGATGTTCAGAATGATGTGGGGGCGATTGCCGCCCCTCCTTTCATTGCTGCTGTTATTCCGGTGCTTGACGAAAGGGCTGATGGGAATGATTTCAGTGAGAGGGAGCGTGCTGCGCTTGAGCTACTCCATTCGTGGGACTTCCACTACACCACAGATTCAGCCGGTGCGACGGTGTACCACTTCCTCACTTACCATGTCCTGCGTGAAGCGGTTCTGGATGAGCTGGGAGAAGATCTCTTTCTCGTCTACTGCAATCTGTCCGAATTCTGGAACTTTCTCAAGGCCTTTGTTCGGGATGATTCGTCACGATTCTGGGATAGAATCGATACACCCCGGATTGAGAGTCGGGGGGAGATACTGGTGGCAGCTTTCAGAGCGGCAGTGAAGGAGATCGAAGAACGCTGTGGCAAGGATATAAATGATTGGCAGTGGGGACGCATTCACACCATTGAATATGTACACCCGCTCGGATTGAAAAAGCCGATGAATCTGATGTTTAATCTCGGTCCCTTCCCCGCACCCGGTGAGGCCCGAACTATCAATCGCATGAAATCGAATTTTGGCAAACACGATTACAGGGTTGAATCGGTCCCCTCATTCCGAAAACTGATCGATTATGGCGACCTGAGTCGATCGCTCACAATACTCCCCTCGGGAAATTCGGGAAATGTATTGAGCCCGCATTACAGCGATCAGGTGAATCGATATCTCAGCGGTCAGTACCGGGTCATTAATATGAGCGGGGAGCGGATTGAAAAGGAGAAGAGTCACGAGATTATTTTTTTGCCGCCGCAGTAATGCCGGTGTGCCGGAATGAATCGGAAGATATGTCGGGGGTCCCCTTTTTTCGGTTGACGTTCGTTTCTCCTGTGAATACATTTATAGTGAATTGCCGAACCGGGGGGCATTATAAGAGTCCTCGAAAGATTATGCACGGCGTGTTGAGGAGATACATTATGAAGAAGCTTGTGACGTTCGCCTTCTCCCTGTTTCTATTTGGCTGTGTGACTCAGTCGAAGTTTGTTCTGACCGGCGTGAAGCATGAAGCACTCCCGGAGAATGCCGAGGTGAAAGTGGTTAACTGGGGTGATTCTGGCAGCTATGAGATTATCGGGATCGTCGATGTCGGACAGTATAGCCTGAACGAACGGATTGAAGAAGCCAAACGGCTCGCGCGGCTTAACGGTGGCGATGTGATTATGCCGAAGGGCCTGCGGGGAGATGAAAGCAGGGAGAAAATAGATCGCGAAGGCTATCTCGTTCAATCTTTCCTCGTGATGAAAGTGAAGGATGAAGTACCCGAAATAGCAGTCAAAGATGCCTCGAACATGAAAGAGGGTGACAAGCTCTCAGCCGATAAGGAGTCGCAGGCTTCGATTGAGAAATACAAAAACCTGCCCCGTGCAACCTTTAAGCTTCTCGTCAATGACTATCGGACTCTCAAGGGAGAGCTTTTCAAAGGTTCTCTTTATCCCAAGCGGTATTATCCTATACCGGTAAGACTGCGATCGCTTGCAGGCCGTGATAAACAGATGCTTCTGGTGACGACGCGCAGTGGCAGGTACAAACTCTTCCTCCTGGTGCCGAAGAACATGAACTCGAAATTCAAGGGGATGATTCGACAGGGGAAAAGGTTCAACTTTGTCTATTCGCCCGTCGACATCTATGTGACCAGGAGGGGAAGATACCCGGTTCTCAAGTACGTTGATGACATTCGAGAGTAACCGGTGCCGTGCATTTTTCCCCATCGGTAGCACTGTCTGTGCATTCCCGTGATGTTTTTAATGTCTTCACTCGTCGATGATGTAATTTCGATGATGTGTGGGGTGCGTTTTTTCTTCTGAATGGTTTCCGTGTGTGAGTATCCATGAAACGACCATTAAGTACATTGGGCAATCTGTGTCGCTTCACCCTGAAACATGAGCATCTTGTTACCGATGTGCTCGTTAAAGGTGAAATTGCAAAGGCTTTTGATGAGCACCGGGCCTTTCCTTTTATCCCCGATGCGGGTATTATCGACGCTCTTCGCGCACATGAACCCCCCGAGCGTTTTAACGACGACTTTATTGCCATAAAAAACGGGATCTTTGACGAACTCGCTGATGATGATCAGACCCGGCGGGCGCGGTTCAGAAACGATGCTCGGCTCAGCTCCCGAATTGTAGATGCGGTTTCCCTCATTCACCGTGCCATTGCCGAGAATATCCCCAGCATGGCTGTGCGGAGATTTGTGCTGATTGAGGAGCGTCCCGGATCGCCAACCCTGTATCATGTTTCCGATGAGACGACGGTGATCTCTCATGTCGGCCAGGGGCCGCAGTGGGAAGAGATACCCTCGGTGTATCTGGGCTTGAACATTTTCGACACCCTGCAGTATCATTTTAAGAGAGGAGAGCGCACCCTCTATGAGGCTTTTACGTTGCTCCTCATGGTCGAGGAGCGGGCAATTGAGACCGGATATACCCACACTGAGATTTTTTCACCGGCAGTTTCAACTGCGCTGAACGCCCTCGTTGATGAGGTCATCAGACTTGCAACTCTCGACAAGATCCCGCCCGAGGAGATTCGCGAAAGGAGAGCTGTACGCCGGTTCAGCGCTGCACAGCGGAACAGGTTTTTAAGATTGCTTGATGCGCGTCTTGAGAATGATGTTTTGAATTTCGATTACGAGAAGAATGTACAGGCCATCACCTCGCTGGAGCGGCTTGCGAGGCGTTACAAGCGGGGTGATGATCTCTACTCACTTCGAGAAATAGTACGGCTCCTCGTTGCCGCCTCCGGGCATGACATTCACGAGGTACGGAACAGGGCAAACATAATCCTCGAGCGGATATTCTCGCCCAAGGAATTCGATGCTCCCCTTGCGACCAGTTTCTTCAATCTGCGATGCGGTGAGACCTTCACCTTTCAGTTCTCCCTTCCGGTGAAAAAAGGGATGTGTGTGAGGATATATAGTATTACGCGAACGGATCGGTTGCATCTCGAGCGGGATAATGCCTTTCTGGATATCTCCCTCCGGTATGATGCGAAGACGGAACGGTATGTCGCCGAGCACCTTTTTGATGCCTGTGGCCATTATGATTTCACGGTGATCAGGAAGAAAAAAAGGGGATATGAATGGGTGAGCGCTCCCATGACCAGTGGGAGAATAAATGTTATCCCCGAAATCGATGGCGAGATCATACTCGAAGTGTTTCCGGATATACACGGGCATACTCGCGCGTACTGGCGGGACGGATCGGGCCACCCGGGATTGGTTTACAATGAGAACGGTGAAGTCATCAGACTCGGAAAGTTCTCGGATATCACCAGCCATCTCGATGATCTTCAGAAGCGGTATGCGATAACCGCTCTGTACCTTCTGGGAGTGCAGCGGCGGGGAACCAATCGCAAGGACTGGGCGCCGGAAGCGACATCACCCTCTCCCTTCTCGCCGATGAGTCTTGTTGAGATTGAACCCTCACTCGGGGGGGAAACCGAATTTGTGGAGCTCGTCAGGGCCGCTCATGAGCGGGGAATGAAGGTAATTGTAGATATTGTTCCGCACCTCAACCGCCAGAGCACTGAAATGATAGAGCATGCGGTGTATTGCTATGATGATGCGGGGAAGCTCGTCGTGCGGGCCTCCACCGACGGGAGGTTCGGGAGCTGGAATGACGGGATGCTCCTGAACTATCGGCGCTTCGAGGTCTGGGAGTGGCTGTGCAATTCAATCCTGACCCTCGTTGAGCAATACGATGTTGATGGCATTCGATTTGATTCGGCACACGCTGTTCCCATCATGATGAAGCGAAACAATTATCCCGCTGTTTACAAAGAGAAGCGTTCTCACGAAGAGATGCTCGAGGGAACGATTATCGTCAATGATCGGGAAGATGATCACTATATCACCACCGGCTATTATGATGCTGCCTGCCGGGAATCCATTGCGATTCCTCTCCACTACTATATCATGCAGAATGTTGAACGGAAGCTGAAGGAGCTGGGGAAGGAATTTTTCATTTACATTGCTGAATGCTACTGGGGACATGAGCGGTACCTCGCACGGACTGGTATCATGCCCTATAACTCCGCCCTCTTCAAGATCTGCGAGAACATCATACACGGAAAGACCGATGTGCGGGAGATATATCACATTTACGATAACTATTTTCCTCTGGCGCTTCCGCAGGGAACAGAGATGGTCGGGATTCTCGGGAATCATGACGAGCGGCGAGCGTTGAATACCTTTGGTCATCGTGGGCTCAGAGCAGCGGTTGCCCTTACGATTTTCATGAGCAGTATAATCATGGATTATGAGGGCAGTGCAGAGGGAGAAGGGTGGAAGGTCTACCTGGATAATATCTACGTAAACTGGAATCAATTTGAGTATGCGGCTCATCGCAGTCTCGAACGGTTCTATGACGAATGGTATCGGTTTCATCGCGGGATACAGGGGAGAGGGTACCTTATCTGGGCGAATAATGTCATGGTAGCTGCGGCCATGCGTTCTTCCGAGAATGGTCACTGGATTGGTGTTTTCAATTTTGCCGATGGGAATCAAACGGTATCCCTGCAATTCGATAATCCCGCTCTGCCGATACCCGATGATAATTATTATCGGGTTGAGGATCCTCTCTATTCACCTATCACGGGGCATTACAGCTATTTCACCGGAAGGGAGCTGAAGGTTTCGAAGATTCATACCGTGGCCTCCTTTACGGAGCGGGTAAAGCTGCTGAAGCTCGTGCCAATAGAGGACAGGGAAGAGCATTATCGTGATTTTTTGCGGGATTCATTTTTCCGGTTATGCTCACTGTCACGGGCTGAGAACTTCCGGGAGAATTTCTCATTTCTCGAGATTGTCTCACGGGCTTCGGATTTCGAACAGATTCGGGAATTCCTCTCAAGCCACCTGGCTTCCATTTTTTGGAATGAGCATCGTGATTTTCTAGAGCTGGGATTGAAGCGGGCATTCTATCATCTGTTCCGCAACGACATACAGGATCATGCAACACTCTTCGACTATTTTACCCGCCTCGCTCAGGATGAGGATGAGCGTCTCGAATTCCTCGGCCGTTCGCTTCAGATGCATAACGAGCGAGGTTCGCTCGTGTTCATGTCCGCGGAGGCCGAACCTTTTTCGAAGAGCGGCGGCCTTGCAAATGTGGTATACGAATTGCCCCGCGAGCTGGTGAAGCAGGGGGAGGAGGTATATGTTATCACCCCCCTGTATCGTCATGGTGATGAGAAGTCAGTGGATAAAATGAAGGGGGCATGTGAGCAGTATAATGTGCGCTATACCGGCCGGAATGTTCATTTCAAAATGCAATCCGATGAATACACGGTAGGAGTCCATTCGGGAGAGGTTGAGGGTGTCCGTTATTATCTGCTTGATCATTATGAGTTCTTCGATGGTCTTTACTGGGGATTTACCGCGGAGGAGAAGATCAAAAAACGGATTGCTTTTGCCAGAGCCTGTGCGGAACTGATTGTAAGCTTCGGATTGCGGCCTCATTTCACCTTTACGAATGATGCCTTTGCGGGACTCTTTAACGGTATTGTGCGCAGCGATCCCTATTATGCGGATAATAGCAATTTTTCTCGAACGACATTCCTTCACGTCATTCACAACGGAGGATGGCAATACTTCGATCTTTATCATCGATATGAGGGGGGCTCTGATCATTTTCGGCTTTTTAACCTGCCGTCATGGAAAGGGGGTGATTTCTGTGATCCGGTGAATCCGGATCGAATAAACTGCATGGCTGCAGGTGCCCGCTTTGCTGATAGGGTTATTACGGTCAGCCCATCGTATGCTCGTCAAATTGAGTATGCCTGTGATGGTCTCGAGATAATTCTGCACGATGTTATCGGCATCAGTAATGCTATCGGGGAGGATTTCTCTGTTCGTATTCTTCAGAAATTTAATCGATCCGGCTTCCAGCGATCCAATTTCGATCGATTTCGTGCCGTGCTGGATGATGATGCAGTGCTTCGGGAAAAGGTGGAGCGTCGATTCCCGGAAATCCTCAGAGGACTTGACACAGTGCTCGCCATCGAGGATCCGGTCAGGAGGGATATCGTCGTTCGGGCACTGAATAAGATGCTGGTGCAGGTGCAGCGCGGATTCACTGTTGATCCCGAGAAGATGCTGATAGCAATGATACACCGGATTGCCGAGCAGAAGGGCTTTCAACTCCTCCTCGATGCTTCGGAGGGCATTTTTAACGAACTGGGCATACAGGCGATTATCGGAGGCGCGGTTGCCTCGGGAGATAATCGGGGAGAGGAGATCGCTCACGGGCTCTATCTCCTGAACCGCTACTACGGGGAGAATGTCTCTGTCATTTTTGGTTTTCAGGATGTAAGTGTGCCGCTGCTTTCTGCGGATATTTTCTGCATGCCGTCGATGAATGAGCCGGGGGGCATATCGCAGCTGGAAGCTTTTGCCTGCGGGTGCCCGGTCCTTGCAAGAGCAACCGGCGGGTTGCGGGATACAGTGTTTCCTGTGCGGATGACCGAGGGGCGTGTCGAGGGGAATGGGTTTCTCTTTTCTGATTATAATGCATGGGCGTTTTATGACGCGATGAAGCGGGCATTCGATTTCTTTCAGGAAAACAGTGACAGCACTATTTATAAAGTGAGAAAAAATGCCGAGAGCTCCGTTTACTTCTGGGAGCATCCGGCAAAGAGGTATATCGAAGAGATATATAATATAAAGGAGATAATTAGAGTTGTGCCGTGAAAGATCGAATGCTCCCGCCGGGCGAAAAAAAAACGGGATAATCTATATCCCGTTTGTTGCAGCAGTCTTTCCTTCTGTCAATGCCTGTGGTATCAGAGGAAGACTTGAGTGTAAAATGATAACAATCAACCCGTCTTGTCGCGAGGACGGTGACGGGAATCCCATCTCGTTTTCTATATCGGATGATACGGGAGAATAAATGAGAAAAAAATTGCTTGCGATCATTCGTCGAATCGATTCTTTCTGTAACGAATTTTTATTAGCGTTCATGAAAACCGGGGAGAGAAAACATTACCGGTTGCGGGGAATCGGAAGCCTCTCTCTGCTGCTGGCATTCCTGCTTGCATGTTCATCCATCGCGAGGGATGCGAAGACCGGCAAAGTGCTCAGGGGAATTGATGGGGAACCGGTTGTTCCACGAAAGGCGAACAGAATACTCATACCCTATTTCAGAAATTACACCCGGGAGCCCTCGGTTTCTGAGCGATTAACGATAAGGATCAGGGAGCTCATCACTATGGATGGGAGGCTCGCTGTCGTTTCGGATGAGGAGCGTGCCGATTTGAATCTCAGGGGCGCTGTTCTGCTCTATCATCTGCAGCCCATTCACTTCACTGATTCCGGAGAGGCCGTACGGAAACGATTGCGGATTGTTGTCTCAGTTGAGCTCATTGACGTCAAGAGCGGCCGGGAGATATTCCGTGAGACGCAGGTGCAGGCTTTTCGCCTCTTCTCCGAGGTGATACCGCCGATCATGTCCGAAACCCAGGTGAGAAATAATGTTGTGGATGAGCTTGCGCGACGGGTCGCTGTCACTACCATTACCGGGTGGTATACCGGATTGATGACCGATGTTGAAAAGGGGAAGCGGTAAGATGGCTCAGGGGCTGTCAAAGGCAATGCCATACAAACAGTTCAGGAAAGAGCTCGATAAGAAAACGCTCTGGCCAGTATATCTCTTTACCGGTGAAGAGGAGGGGGAGAAGGAGAAAGTAATCAGGATTATTGCTGAAAGGGCATCGCCCGATAATCCCTCCATCGGGCGATTTCATATCGAGGATGATGAATTTGTCAGAGCTGCCGGGTTTGCCCTCTCTCCATCGATGTTTGTTGAGCGCAGCGTTTGTCTTATGATGAATATTGAATCCCTTCAGCGAACAGATGGGAACACGGCGCTTCTGCGCGAAGTGATGGATAATCTTCCCGATTCATCGATGCTTATATTCACTACAACTGATAACAAGGTCCCGGCAGTAATACCGCGTGATCTGCACGAAAAGATGAAGATAGTTCA
>CAZZCF010000023.1:0-40320 GCA_964652955.1 uncultured Leptospirales bacterium | reverse complement strand
GCTGATAAAATTAATTGAATTTTACCACTGAAATGCAATGTGAGGAAATAAACTGAATTTTATCGGCAGCGCTAGCCCCTTCAACTTATGAGGGAAAATTCAGGAGGCGAGTGACTTATTGATCTTGCTTAATATAATTCAATAAGAGGGGGCCAGCATCATGGATCACAGTGAAATGACTCCCGATAATCATAATGTCTTACATCGATATCGGTAGTTGGGATTGCAGAGATGCTACCTGACTCTTTTCACTGTCCCGTTGGCAATCATCTCGTGCAGCTGGTTCAGAAGCCGCTGCTCCTGGCGGTCATGGTGGCCGTCAGCATCGGCAATAGCCAGAATTGCTTCATATTCGGCAGTTGTTACTTCGCCGTCGGCTATGGCCTTTTTGATCATCCGGGCGAGTTCTTGGGCAGATTCGCTGGGCTTATTCATGATCGAAATCCTTCTTCTTTGAACAGGTCTTTTCGTATGTGTCCTTTATCGTGTACAGCAAAAGCATAGTGACAGAGAATTAACAAGTGATTTTTCTCTCACCCCGCCTGCTCGCCGCTCCTGAAAAGAGAGCCACGGAACGTGCAGCACAATGATAGTATATAATCAGATTGTTTCCGCTCTAAAAATGAGAGATTGAAAAAATTCACTTGACAATTATACGCTTTCTATATAATGACATCTCATTATTTTAGTTGTGTTTTTTTTGTGATGAAACAGAAAGTGAATACATACACGGGAGCATGGTGGTGGTGCATCGGACATCAGTATCCGGGCACCTGAGATACTATTAATAACAAAGGCAAATAGGAAAAGGGCTGCGGGTAGTGTGAATTCAGGAACCGCAGCCCTTTTTTTATGATAGTGGTATGGTCAATAAATAAGTACCATAATTTAAGGAGGTGTATATGTCAAAATTGAAGAAGGTTTTCTTGTCCGAGGATGAGATACCGAGGCAATGGTATAATCTTGCCGCCGATCTGCCGACACCGCTGCAGCCGCCGCTGGGTCCAGATGGCAATCCCATCTCGCCCGATATGCTTGCACCGGTATTCCCCATGAATCTCATTGAGCAGGAGGTAAGTCAGGAGCGCTGGATAGATATTCCCGAGGAGATTCTGGAGATTCTCTATCGATGGCGTCCGACGCCGCTTTATCGGGCGTATGCGCTTGAGGAGGCGCTGGGCACTCCTGCACGAATTTACTATAAGAACGAAGGGGTCAGCCCACCCGGAAGTCATAAGCCCAATACGGCAGTTGCCCAGGCCTGGTACAACAGGGAGTTTGGCATCAAGCGAATAACCACGGAGACCGGTGCAGGGCAGTGGGGGAGCGCGCTCGCTTTTGCCTGCGCTCTCCTCGGTCTTGAATGCAAGGTGTACATGGTTCGTATCAGCTTTGACCAGAAGCCCTTTCGCAAGCTGATGATGCAAACCTGGGGTGCCAATTGTGTCGCGAGCCCGAGCAATGAAACGCAGGCGGGACGGGATATTCTCAAGGTGAATCCCGATACGCCGGGAAGCCTGGGCATTGCGATAAGCGAAGCGATTGAGGCAGCGGTCACCGACGAATCGGGCAAGAGCCGCTATTCGCTGGGAAGCGTTCTCAATCACGTTCTCCTCCATCAGACGGTTATCGGGCTGGAGGCGAAGAAGCAGCTCGAGAAGATCGGTGAAAAGAAAGTTGATGTCGTTATCGGATGCGCCGGAGGCGGGAGCAACTTTGCGGGTCTCTCCTTTCCTTTTGTCGCCGACAAGATCAATGGCGCGAAAATCGACATCATTCCTGTGGAGCCGACATCCTGTCCTACGATGACGCGTGCGCCCTTCACCTATGACTTCGGTGATGTCGCTTCGACCACACCGCTCCTGCCCATGCACACCCTGGGGCATACCTTCGTCCCGCCACCAATTCACGCCGGCGGACTCAGGTATCACGGCATGGCTCCGCTCGTCAGCCAGGCGATCGTCGAGGGGCTCCTCGAGCCGCGCGCCTACAATCAGCTCGAGTGCTACGAAGCAGCGCTGCTCTTCGCAAAAACGGAGGGATTCATATCGGCGCCGGAGACGAGCCACGCTATTCGGGCTGCTATTGTTGAGGCGGAGAAGGCAAAGGAAGAGGGAAAGGAGAAGGTTATCCTCTTCAACTGGAGCGGACACGGATTGATGGATCTGACCGGATACGATGCGTATCTGAGCGGGAAGTTGCAGGATTATCCGCTCCCCGAGGAGGAAATGCAGAAGTCGCTCAAAGGCATTGAGGATCTTCCGAAGGCGAGTACAGCGAAAACAGGAAAGTGGTAGAAGATGAGAACCCGCTTTCTGCCAGACGGTCGGCAGGCCCGACAGTCGGCAGGTTCACGCGATGACAGAATGTTTATCAACCCGCTGGGCGGGGATCTTTTCGGAGAATGATATGATTGAACAGTATGATGAAGAGATGTGCAGATGTCCTATGCTGGGGCATGATGTTCCCTTTCGGTATTGTCGTACCGTTAATGGATTGCCCTGTTCGAAGATCTTCGATTGCTGGTACCAGAGAATGCCGATAGAGGAATTCATTCGTCAGCACTATTCACAGGAGGAGATAGATCAAATACTATCACCGCCGAAGCCGAAAATAACAACGCTGGTGGAATTGATAGAAAAGGCGAAAAAGCGCGTCTAATTCCTTCTGCTTTTTCAAGCCTGTGGTGGCAAGATCACTGCACATTCGTATGGAGATATAATTATGCGGTACACTACTATACATTCACTGATGTGGTGGAGCCCGGGACAATGGAGTCCGGGTATATCCTGATTGCTGTCGCTCTCTGAAGAGAAGAAGGGGCCGTGGACTCATATGAGGAAGCGGCCCTTTTTTTTTCTTATGACTCTGGTCATAACCTATATAACCAACAAGGAGGGAACCATGGAAGAACTTTACCGGATCATACTGTCCGAGCGGGAGATGCCTCGAAAGTGGTACAATATTCTCCCCGATCTGCCCCGGCCGCTCAATCCGCCCTTCAGCCCGGAAACCGGCGTTCCAATAACCCCTGAGGAGCTGAATATGATATTCCCCATGGGCCTGATAGAACAGGATGTGAGCACCGAGCAGTATATCGATATACCCGAGGAGGTGCTTGCCCTGTATCGGTTGTGGAGGCCGTCACCCCTCTGCCGGGCACGGCGGCTCGAGGAGCAGCTCAAGACGCCGGCGCGTATCTACTACAAGTATGAGGGCGTCTCTCCCGCCGGGAGCCACAAGCTCAACACAGCCGTTGCCCAGGCGTACTACAACAAGCGCGAGGGGATACATCGATTGACAACGGAAACCGGTGCGGGGCAGTGGGGAAGCGCGCTCGCCCTCGCCTGCAATTTCTTCAATATCGAGCTTCACGTCTTCATGGTGAGGGTGAGCTTCGAGCAGAAACCGTATCGCAAATTCATGATGGAGGCGTGGGGGGCACAGGTTACCCCGAGTCCCAGCGATCTCACCGATGCGGGCAGGTCGATTCTCGAGCGGGATCCGGAGAGCCCCGGCAGCCTCGGCATTGCCATCAGTGAAGCGGTGGAGGTGGCGGCCGGCAGCGATGAGATTAATTATTCGCTCGGCAGCGTGCTCAATCACGTCTGCCTGCATCAGACCATCGTTGGCCTCGAGGCGAGGCAGCAGCTTGATATGGTCGGCGAGCAACCCGACGTGATAATCGGCTGCGCCGGAGGAGGATCCAACTTTGCGGGTCTCTCCTTCCCCTTCGTGCGGGATAAGATTAACGGATCGGATATCGATATTATCGCCGTCGAGCCGACAGCCTGCCCGAGTCTGACGAAGGGGGTATTCGCCTACGATTACGGCGATGTGGCAAAGCTGGCTCCCATTGTCGAGATGTACACCCTCGGGCATTCATTCATCCCCCCTGCGATACATGCCGGCGGGCTGCGCTATCATGGCATGTCGCCGATTCTAAGCCTCCTCCACAAGGAGGGGATCGTTGATGCGCGGGCCTATCATCAGAACCCATGCTTCGAGGCGGGAATTCTCTTTTCAAAAGCAGAGGGGATTATTCCGGCGCCCGAATCGTCCCATGCCATTCGGGCGGTCATCGATGAGGCGATTGCGGCACGGGAGGAGGGGAAGGAGAAGGTCATTCTCTTCAATCTCAGCGGACACGGACATTTCGATCTCCTCTCCTATGATTATTATCTGTCGCGGCGGCTTCAGGACTACGAGTATCCCGATCAGCTGGTCAGGGAGGCGATGAAGGACCTTCCGAAAGTGGAAATGCAGCAGTAGCATCGTCCGCTCCCCGCCCGCCTTCGGCGGGCGGGGAGCGGACGTCTTTATCGGGATCGAAAATATTTGATTCTCTCCCTTTAAATCATTATAAATATGAAGAGAATACAATTAAATACTCAAGTGAGGTCATTTTTACTATTCCCCTTTTCGCGGGAGCCCGGATTCATCTCCTGACCTTTTTTATCTGCTTTATCGAGAGATATCTTCCCGGCGGCATCAGCAATCTCTTTATGAGGGGCAGGCTGTGACTGTATTCCTTTAAAACCCGCAGGTCATCACCGTATCCCGCATCCCTGACCTCAGAGAGGTCCTGCGCACTGTATATTCCCTTTTTTGAGAACTCGATATTGAGGTCTGCTTTCTCCTTATCGTTCCCGAAATTGAGCTTTTTCTCCTTTAATTTTTCATGCAATGGTTTATCATAGGGTGCATCACAGGCTATTCACTTGCCTTCGAGCTTAATCTCCGGATAGATGTGTATAAAGGGATTGGTTCACATGCGGTAGATGAAGGGGTGAAGAACATCTTTCAATGTGTTTGATCGAATGGATTAATACAGATGCAAATATCACACCCTGCTTTGCTTTACTACCGCTATGAAGAGCTTTGAGAAACGCTTCCGGGCATTTTCAGAAGAGTTCAAACTGGCTGTCGTTACGATTTTTTGGTTCCGGTTCCCTGATTTTCATTAAAAAAAACAAATTTTCTTGACTCTCTCATAATTGATAATAATCTGGCATTTAAATACCGACTAATCGGTATGTATAAATGACGACAAAAACTTTATAGAGATAATTGATAATGGCTGAAAACAAACCGAAAGATATTCGATACAGGGAAATTCTCGATGCTGCTGTGACCTGTTTCACCGAGAAGGGACGTCACGATACCCGGATTGATGATATTGCCAGAGAGGCTCATCTGACAAAGGGGGGAGTATACTGGCATTTCAAGGATAAGCGGGAAATCTATCTCGCGATGATCGATAAACATCTCGAGGAAGATATAAAATTCTGGGAAAACAGCTTATCCGAGGAGGATATCGGTCCCGATTCGATTGAAAAGACAGGAATCGCATATATGCGATATGCCATGCGGAACAAACGACATATCTATCTTCATGCCGAGATGCTTGCCGAATCCTTTCGGGATGAGATTCTCAAGGAAAAGCTGAATGAGATTCATCGGAAATGGCGGAAGATGATAAGTGCTTTTCTTCGGTCGATATTGAAGAGCATGGGGCGAGAGGTTGAGGCTGTAGATATCGAAGGAATATCGTGTATTCTCCTCTCCTGTATTGAGGGGATAGCGCATCAGTACTGGCTGAGCAGCGGTGAAGTGGATTTAAGCTCTTATGAGAATGCATGGCGTACCTTTTCCCGCTTACTGCTCGGTGGATTGAGTGGATAAGGTTGTGTCTTTCCGGGGGAATGCCATGGTAACGGTAGCGGTCACTGTATGTTCAGTTTTACAATAGAAGGAGAATCCGTCTGATGAGCGTTGCGTGAAAGAGATATCTCTGCCGGGTTTCATCAATTTCCGTATTCCGGTGCTCGTGGAGGAGCTTGATCGCTTCTACAGGTCTGTTCATGAGAAGATCAGCGATTCCTGCGCCTATGTGGGAAGAGAGTTCAGACCGGTTCGGTATGAAAAGAGATGAAAACCAGCCTTGATGGTTTTCAAAAAACGAAAGGGTGATGATGGTGCCACCGATAGTCCCGTCGGATGGGAGAAAGTTGTCGTTCCCAAATATATGGATCTAGAGCTCGCTGAGGCGCTTCTTGATGAGGGGAATCCAGTCGGTGCCGGAGAGGTGTTTTGACGACTGTTTGAGGAATTGTTTCTCCTGGTTTTTCCCGCTGTTGTGCCTGATGAGCTTCCCGGCGTATGATAGTTCTTCATCTTGTCTATCGTCCCGGGTTGACGCAGACCAGAGAATGTCTAATAAACATGAGCGCGTGTAGGAGCCTGCAGTGGGATTGACATGGTCCGGATCTATGAGCTTGCAGTAGTGGAGCTGGGCGCTGTCCGCTTTCCTGATTCGGTAATACTCCTTGAATCTCGGCTTGCCGTTATGCTTTATAATATAAGTTCCCATGTACCTGAACTCGGCAGGTCCCAGGTCTATGACGGTCAGGGGGATCATGTTTTTCGGAAAAAAATAGTTTTTCTTCTTCTTTGATCGTGATCTGTCTCCGGTAACAGAGTCACGCTCTTCCCGGTATGCTCCTATGGCGATATATCTACCCGGCTGCGCATTGAGAAGATAGATAGTTTTATCATACTTCAGATTGCTGTGAATAAAGTCCTTCTGGGTGTAAATACCGCCCAGCCTGGGATTTACTCTGACAAAAAAAACATTGCTTAGGGAGGTGAGGTGCCCTCCGGATTCTAAATAGACATTGATTCCGATTGCCGAGCTGGAGGGTCCTTTTCTGTTGAAAAGGGACATGCAGCCGAACAGCATTGTCGATGAAATCAGAATGATGCATGAGCAGAATCTCATGAAACTGAATTTTTTATCTAAAAGGGAAGCCTTCCACGAGGATTTACCGTATAACATTGTATCCATTCTCCATCAGGTATTGATTCTGTTTGCATGAAGACGAGATGTCGCAATGCAGCAGGCGAGGTGCTCGGACCTCGCCTCTCTGGTCGTATGAGCGGGTGATGGGAATCGAACCCACGCTATCAGCTTGGAAGGCTGAAGTTCTACCACTGAACTACACCCGCGTTCTGCTATCAAACTACAGGGGAGGTAAAAAGAGTCAAGTAAATTTTAACGAATCCCTCATCTCACCGGTTGGTTTTGATGCATGCCTGCGGTATTCATGGCAATTCAATTATCTCGTTTACGCCGCCGCAAATATCACCCCTGTTGAAACGGACGTGCGACTACCGCGGAGTATGCGGATATACGGCTTTTTCACCGTTTTGTGAAATGTTTTTATATCCAAAAATTTATTTTTTGTTCTTGACAATTATGTCACATGGTGTTATTAGGTGGGGAAAAGTGGGGATATGTGTTAATTTTCAGCAATCAGGGGGAGTAGAAGGCCATGTTTATGGGTGAATATCACCCGACAGTGGACGAAAAGGGTAGAGTTGCTATACCTTTCAAGTTACGGAAGGCTTTTGGTGAGGACAGTATTGTAAACAAGCTCATCATCACCCACGGTTTCGATAAGTGCATAATGGCTTTCCGTGAAGAGGACTGGAAGGAATTTGTTGAAAACAAGCTTGTCACCATGACGCAGTCGGATCCGAAGAACCGGATGAGATTGAGGTTCATGCTTGGCGGAGCAACCGACTGTGATCTCGACAAGCAGGGGAGAATAACCATTCCCGCCTATCTCAAAAACTATGCGGGTATAGAGCGTGAGGTAGCCATACTCGGTCTGTATAATCGAATCGAGATATGGAGCCATGAGGAGTATCAGAACTATAAGCCTGACGGTGAGTCGTTGAACTCGCTCGCGAGCGATCTCGGTTTTTGATCTCAGTGGGGGAGCCGGAACAACCTTAACTGGAAGCTGCAGTGATCGGTTGTACGGATTGTAATATAAAACCATTTTCTTTTTATTTATTATACTATGATGAAAAGTGTTTCTGGAGGTTCTCGTAACGATGACTCTCCGGAAGAACCGGCTCATATACCGGTGCTGTGGAGAGAGATTCTCCGCTCGCTGGAAGAGTTGCCGCTTCAGGATCGGGTGGTCGTCGATTGCACGCTGGGAGAGGGTGGCCATTCTGAGCTGATACTGGAGCGCTTTGCAGCCGTCAGGGTTATCGGCATCGAGAGAGATGGAGCTGTCATGAAGCTCGCCGAGAAGCGGCTCGGGAGGTTTCGTCGGCGGATTCAATTCATACGGGATAATTTTTCGAATATAGCGCGCTCCCTGGAAGATTCAGGTGGGAATATCATTGCGTTTCTCTACGATTTCGGAATATCGTCTTATCATCTGGATCGGAGCGGCAGGGGATTCAGCTTTCGGGGTGATGAACCGCTGGATATGCGGCTCGATGATCAGATCGAAATCGATGCGCGGCATATCGTGAACACCTCTTCTCAAAGGGAGCTGGCTGATCTCTTCTTCACGTACGGTGAGGAACGCTGGTCAAAGAGGATTGCGCGGTATATCGCAGAAAAGAGGGTGAAAAAATCGATTGACACCAGTGCAGAGCTGGCTGAATTGATTCTGTCGGCGATACCGCGGCGGTATCACGTCAGGAATATACACCCGGCAACGAGGGTGTTTCAGGCGCTCAGAATTGCGGTCAATGATGAGCTCGCTGCCATTGAGCGGTCGCTATCCGACGCTATCGATATCCTGTCCCCCGGAGGGAGGGTGATGGCAATATCATTTCATTCTCTCGAGGACAGAATTGTGAAGAACATATTCAGGAGAAGAGCGCGGGGGTGTACCTGCAACGAGCCCCCGCAGCACTGCCGCTGTCAGGGGAGGCCGCTGGTTGCCGTCCTGACGAAAAAGCCGATTGTGCCCGGGGCGGATGAGAGAGAGTTGAACAGGAGAGCCCGGAGCGCACGGCTGCGTATTTGCGAGAAGCTCATTCCAACGGGATAATCACTATGAAGTACTTTTTCATTGCGGTTGTTATGATACTCTTTGTAATCCTGTACGTCTGGCAGAATATCGAGGTCGTACGGATGAAGATGGATTACAATACCGCGCTGCAGCGGGAGGAGCAATTGGTAAAGATTAACGATCGGCTCCGATATGAGATTGAGTGGTATAAGAGGATGGAGCTCATTGATGCTTATGCCGCTTCACGGGGGATGAGAACACTCATGCCGGAGGATATCGATATTATCGTGAGCAAAAAGAACAGGAAATGAGAATATGAGCATGCATCCTCACTGTGGGATGCGGGATATTTTCCGGGAGATGCTGTCTTATTCTGATGAGATGATGGAAAGTCGATCGACAACAGAGCAGAAGAGCCTCGCGCTCCTTCTCGAGGAATGTCAGGCCGTCACGGGTGTTTCCGGTGAGCGGGAGCGGACCATTTCATCGGTGGAATATGATTCCCGGCGAGTCGGTGCAAATACCCTCTTCGTGGCGATAGAGGGATTCGAGAGCGATGGACACCGTTTCATACATGATGCCATTTCGCGGGGTGCCGTGGCGGTCGTTGTCTCGAGCGGGCGGCGTGCTGAGTTTGCGGGGATTGCGGAGCAGGGGATCACCCTCATCGATGCGGAGAACAGCAGGAGAGCGCTCTCGCAGCTCTCCGCAGCATTCTTCCGATATCCCGCCTCCCGGATGGCGGTTCTCGGAATCACCGGAACGAACGGGAAGACATCGGTCACCTACATGCTCGAATCGATTTTGAGCGCGGCGGGATACACGCCGGGAATCATCGGCACGGTAAACTATCGATGGGGGGGGAAGAACCTCACCGCCCGCAATACGACGCCGGAATCGCGGGACCTGCAGGAGCTGCTGTCGACCATGAGCAGCGATGGGGTTGATGTCGCCATCATGGAGGTTTCATCTCATGGGCTCGACCTGAACCGGGTGGATGATATCAGTTTCGATGTTTCGGTCTTCACCAATCTCTCCCGCGATCATCTTGACTACCATCACACCTTTGACGATTACTTCACTGCCAAGATGAAGATATTCGATCTCCTTGAACGGAGTGTGAAACCTGAACGGTGCGGCGTGGTGAATATCGATGATGTGTACGGGAAGCGCATACTCGACCGGCGGGATTCCTTCTCATACCCCCTTGTCAGCTACGGTATCAGTGATGATGCACATGTCTCCGCTTCGGTCGAGAGCATCGTCAATGCAATTGATGGTATCAGCTATCAGCTCACCGAGGCTGATCATCGGGAGGCCATCACCCTGCAGCTGTCGGGAATATTCAATGTCTACAACTCGCTCTGTGCTATTGCGGTTGCACGGGCGCTGCATCTCCCCTTTGAGCAAATCCGGGAGGGGCTTGCGGCAGTTAAGCGGATACCGGGGAGATTCGACCGGATTGCATCACGGCTCGGTTTTCATGTTATCGTCGATTATGCGCATACCGACGACGCCCTGCTGAAGCTCCTCGAATCGGTACAGGGACTGCATCCCCGTCGGCTCATTGCCGTTTTCGGGTGCGGTGGCAATCGGGATGTTACCAAGCGCCCGATCATGGGAAAGATAGCGGTAGAGCACGCTGACTGGGTTGTCATAACGAATGATAATCCCCGGCGGGAGGATCCCCGCCGGATTATTGATGATATTGTCGCGGGCGTTGATCGGGACAATTACGAGATCATCCCCGATCGGGCAGAGGCGATTGAGCGGGCCATCGGGATGGCGGAAGCGGGAGATATCGTTGTTATTGCCGGAAAGGGCCATGAGGATTATCAGATACTCGGCACGGAGCGGATTCACTTCGACGATCGTGAGAGAGCCCTTCACTCTCTCAGGGAGCGGGAGGGAAGATGAGGGTCGCGTTCTTGACAACTATCGGCCAGGTGCTCGATGCCACGGGGGGAACGCTCCTCCGCGGAAGCCCCGAACGGGTGATACGGACCATCAGCACCGATTCACGTGATCTGGGCGAGGACAATCTCTTCATTCCGATCGTCGGTGAGCGCTTCGACGGCCACCGCTTTGTCGGATCGCTGGTTGAGGCGGGAAAGATCGCATGCTTCCTCACCATGCGGGAGGAGCTGCGAGACCTGGCAGGAGCCTCGGACACCGGGGTCATACTCTGCGACGATACGGTTCGCGCCTATGGCAGGCTGGCGGGGTTTCACCGGGATCGCCTTGATCCCGTTGTCGTTGCGGTGACCGGCACCAACGGGAAGACCACGACCAAAGAGCTCATCGCCGGGGTGATAGGCCAGGAGCATGAATGCCTCAAGAATGAGAAGAACCTCAACAATGAGATAGGGATTCCCTACACCCTCCTGCATCTGGCGGAACGTCACCGGATAGCAGTTCTCGAGCTGGGGATGAATCACCCGGGCGAGATCGAGCGGCTCTCGCGAATCACGAAACCTGACGTGGCACTGATTACCAATATCGGAGCGGGACATCTTGAGTTTCTTGGCAGTATCGAAAATGTTGCGTCCGCAAAAGCGGAGATTATGCTCGGCATGGAAGCGGGAGTGATATTCCTGAACAGGGATACCCCCTCGTTCGAGCTCCTTCGGGCGAAAGCTGCCGAGGGGGGGCTGTCGGTCAAATCTTTCGGTCTGCACGAGAGTGCCGATATCGCTCCCGAGAGCTATCAGCTCCTGCGGGATGCCGTGATGATTGACTTCAGAGGATCGAGGTTCCGGGTTCCTCTCTATGGCATCCATAATATCTATAACGGTATTGCAGCGATAGCTGTCGGTCTGCACTTCGATATCAATCCGGAAAAAATACAGGAAGCCTTTCAGCGCTTCGTAAACGTCGGGATGAGAAGCCAGATTGTGGAAAATGATGTGACGATCATCAACGACACGTATAATTCAAATCCCCTCTCTTCACACTATGCGCTCGTCTCGGCGGCGCAGGTATTTCCCGCGCAGCGGAAGATCGCAGTGCTCTCTGACATGAAGGAGCTCGGTGAGCTCGCAGCATTCTATCACGACGAGCTGGGGAGAGAGGTTTTTCAGCACGGTTTCGATCTCCTCTACTCATGGGGTGAGCTCTCCGAGGAGATCGCACGGGGGGCTCGCGATGCGGGGATGCGTGATGATACGGTGTTCTACTTCAGAGAGAAACGCGAGCTCATTGATGCGCTCAAGGCGCAGATCGTTACCGGCGATGTAGTCCTGGTGAAGGGCTCGCGATCAATGAAGATGGAGGAGGTTGTGGAAGCGCTTGTCCACTGAGATTCCCTATGTTATATCATTTAATTCTGCCCTTAAAAGAATACGTGTCATATCTCAGATTATTTCAGTATATCACTTTCCGTTCAGCCTATGCGGCGCTGACGGCGCTGGTCATCGTTTTGATATTCGGTAATGTGGTCATCCTCTGGCTTCGTCGTCTCCGGTTGAAGGAATCGATACGCGATGACGGACCGATAACCCATAAGAACAAGGCGGGGACGCCAACCATGGGCGGGTTGATTATACTCGGTGCGGTCCTCCTCTCCATTCTCCTCTGGGGGAATTTCACCAATCATTATCTCATCATTCTCATCGGCACAACTATTCTCCTGGGGATCCTGGGATTTGTTGATGATTATATTAAATCCGTAAAGAAGCAGAAGGACGGTATTACCGCAAAGAAGAAGCTGTTCTTTCAGGCCCTGATAGCTGCCCTGGCGGTGCTCCTGATATATTTCTTCCCCTCTGAGGATCAGCATGCGACGGAGCTTTTCATTCCCTTTGTCAATGAGGCCATCATCGATATGTCATGGGCCTGGGTTCTCTTCGCAATTATTGTGATCATTGGAAGCACCAATGCCGTTAATCTCACCGATGGGCTGGACGGACTGGCTATCGGCTCGGTGCTTATTGTCACCGGCACCCTCGCGATCATGACCTATCTCTCCGGGCACGTGAAGATAGCGAACTATTTACGCATACCCTATATTCCCGAAAGCGCCGAGTTGACCGTTTTTCTGGCTGCGCTCAGCGGCGCATCACTCGGATTCCTCTGGTTCAACTGCAATCCGGCTTCGGTCTTTATGGGTGATACCGGTTCACTTGCGCTCGGGGGTGTGATCGGTGTTGTTGCCATTATGATTAAAAAGGAGGTATTCCTGTTCATCGTGGGCGGGGTATTCGTTCTCGAGGCTCTGTCGGTTATCGTGCAGGTGACCTCCTTTAAGATGCGGGGGAAACGGGTGCTGAAGATGTCGCCGCTGCACCATCACTTCGAGCTTTCGGGCTGGAGCGAACAGAAGGTGGTTGTGCGCATGTGGATTCTGGGCATCATCCTGGCGATACTCGGATTGAGCTCGCTGAAGATACTGTGATGCAATTCACGTTGATACATTTGATCTGGTATGATAGGTGTTTCTTGTAGCGGGTGATTGTATATGTTTTGTCATTGCGGTGCTCCTCACAATGACATGTTGATTCAATGAGCACTATGATGCATTTCAAGAGCATTTATATGGTATGTTGCCGTTATTGTGTTTCAACAAATGATTTATCACTGAATGTGTGAAGATGGTACAAGGGATAAACATACAGCGGGCGCTCGTCGTCGGTCTCGGATTTCGAACAGGCGTCGCGACATCGAATTTTCTCGCGAAACGGGGAAGCATCGTCGTCGCCTCCGATGCCAAGAGCGAAGAGCAGCTCGAAGAGGTGAGAGCGATGCTCGATGATCGGGTCCGGGTGGTGAGCGGGGAGCAGAAGCCGGCCCTGTTAAATGACGAGTTCGATACCGTCGTTCTGAGTCCCGGGGTGCCGGCGACAATCCCGCTGATTCGTGAGGCTCGCAGGCGCGGCATCCCGGTCATCTCGGAGATCGAGCTGGCATATCGATACTGCAGGGGGGAAATTATAGCGATTACCGGGACCGATGGCAAATCGACGACGACGGCATTGACCGGCCATATCCTCAAACAGTGTGGTATTGACACCTTTGTCGGAGGGAATATCGGCATCCCCTTCATCTCCTTTGTCGAGAAGACGACCGACAGCTCGGTATCGGTTCTTGAGCTTTCGTCATTTCAGCTGGAGACCGTTGAGCGCTTCAGGCCGGACGTTGCCGCGCTGCTCAATCTCTCCTGCGATCATCTCGATAGATACGACAGTATTGACGATTATTTTCAGGCGAAAATGCGTATCAGCATGAATCAGACCGAGGATAATTTCCTCATCTATAACAGAGATGACAGGCTCATCGCACAGGGGCTCAATGAGATTCGAGCACAGAAACGATCTTTTTCGCTCTCACCCGGCGCTGACGCTTTTTTTGACAATGGAGAGATTCGGTTCAGGGGCAGGAACGGGTTTGCAATCATTGATTCGGGGAAAATGAAAATTATCGGCGTGCACAATATACTGAATACCATGGCAGGCGTTCTGCTGACTCTCGCTGTACTGGACAAGATGGGTATCGACCCGGATTTCCCCGCTATCGAGAAAGCCTGCCACTCCTTCCGGGGACTGCCCCATCGGATGGAGGTGGTTGGTGAATTTCAGGAGAGAACCTTTATCAACGATTCGAAGGCGACAACAGTGTCGGCCGTTGAGATGGCACTGAAGAGCCTTGCGGGGAATATTGTGCTCATACTCGGGGGGAGAACCAAGGGAGATGATTACGCGCGACTCAGGCAGAGCATACGGGAGCGGGTGATCCTGCTCATTCTCATCGGGGAATCTTCCGCCGATTTCGAACGGCTCTTCGCTGATTGCAATCCGGTTCGTGCCGAGACGCTTGAGAACGCCGTTCGGACGGCAATGAGAATGAGCACACCCGGTGACACCGTTCTCCTGTCGCCTGCCTGTGCGTCTTTTGACATGTTCCGGAGCTACGAGGAGCGCGGTGATGTTTTCAGGAATCACGTTCATCAACTCATGAGAGGGGAGCTCCAGTGGACCTGAAGTCAGTTATCGATACACGGAGGAAGGGCGAACCGGATATTTTCCTCTTCATAACCGTTTTTGTCCTGGTCGGTATCGGTATTGCGATGAGCTATAGCGCCAGTGCCGTTTTCTCGGTCAGGACTTTTGGTGATTCCTTCTATTTCCTGAAGCGGCAGATCATCTGGTTTGTGCTCGGCTTTATTGCGCTGCTCGTCTTTCAGGAAATAGATTACCGCATCTATGTGAAATATACCAAGATATTGTTGATTGCTTCTTTCGCGCTCCTTATACTTGTGTTTATTCCCGTTATCGGTCATAGCGCAAAGGGCTCTCTGCGATGGATTGGTTTCGATTTCCTGAGATTTCAACCTTCGGAATTCGTCAAGGTATGCATGGTTATCTATCTCGCCAAAGTCTTCTCCACCGAGAAGGATGATGTTGTGAACCGTGTCATGCAGCTCCTCATACCGCTCCTGATTATTGCCGCGGCTTTTGTTCTGATAATGCTGCAGCCCGATTTCGGCACCGCTGTGGATCTGCTGGTGGTTTCGGTGCTCATCCTCTTCGTGTCCGGGTTTCCGCTTTTCTATATCATCACCCTCTTTTTCCTGAGCATTCCGATGTTCTATCTTCTGATTTATCAGGTGGACTATCGACGACAGCGATTTCTTGCCTATCTCGACCCCTGGTCGAGTCGATACGATGTGGGCTATCATATTGTACAGTCATTTATCGCCTTCAAAAAGGGGGGACTTTTCGGCCTCGGGCTCGGACAGGGGACGCAGAAGCTCAACCGGCTTCCCGAGCCGCACACCGACTTTATCTTTGCTGTGATTGCCGAGGAATCGGGATTCCTCGGCACCGTGTTTATTGTGATTCTGTACTGCCTGGTCTTCTTTCGGGGATTGCTTATTGCCATCGGCGCTCCGGATGAATTTGGCAAGCTGCTCGCTATCGGCATTACGCTTCTTATCGTTGTGCAGGCCTTTATAAATATCGCTGTGGTGAGCGGCAACCTCCCGACAACGGGGATTCCGCTCCCGCTGCTCAGCTATGGCGGTTCATCAATGGTAACGAACATGATTGCAATCGGCATTCTCTTGAACATTTCACGGTATCGGGATACGGTAAGCGATGGAGTAGCGCTCCATGAGGTGTGGAGATGAGAGAAGGGCGATTTCTCATTGTGGGGGGGGGGACGGGTGGACATATCAGCCCCGGCATTGCGCTGTATGAAGAGTGCAAGCGTCATGGCGTCGCTGCTTTTTTCCTTGCGGGGCGTGATGATCTTCGGTTCACCTATCTCAGGGATATCGCGGCAGGCGATCTGTACCTGTATCGGGCCCCCGCAATCACGAAAAATGTATTCAAGCTGGTCCTCTTTGTGATGAGCTTTACCCTGGCGACCATTCGGGCATTTGCCTTGATTAAGCGGTTGAAAATCAGCGCTGTCATCGGTATGGGGGGGTATATTTCCGCGCCGGCACTGCTCGCTGCAATTCTGGCGAAAATCCCCCTGTATCTCTGTGAGCAGAATACCATTCCCGGAAAGGTGACCAGATTCTTTGCGGGGAGATCGCGAGTCGTCTTTACCACCTTTGCCGGGACCAGACAGTATCTCGATAGGGATATTAATGTGATGCATGTCGGCAATCCCATACGGGATGCGGTTCTGTTTACGGTAGGTCCGGATCGAGCACGAGAGCATTTCAACCTGAGCCACTGCAGGAGAGTCGTGCTTGCTATTGGCGGCAGCCAGGGCTCGCGTACCATTAATCAGCTTATTTTTGACTTAAAGAGGGAATTTCCCGAGGATTTCAGGAATGTGGGCTTCATATGGAGCACCGGCGACCTCACCTATGAAGAGTACCTGACGATGGTTCAGGAGGATATCGAGGGGGGCTCCATCTTCATGTCCCCCTTTATCCGCGACGTCGGATTGGCCTATGAAGCGAGTGATATCGCCATCAGCCGTGCGGGTGCCGGCGTCATGATGGAGCTCGCTGCAGCGGGGCTCCCGGCCATTCTCATACCGTATCCCTTTGCGGCGGCGGATCATCAGGATACCAATGCCGACGAATTTGTCAACGCCGGAGCAGCGGTGAAATTCAGCGACGATGATGCCATCGCTGAAAAAGTTGCGCCGGAGCTCCTGCATATACTGAGGAGCAACGTGCGCCTCGATCGGATGGCGCGGTGTATGGAAAAAGCTGCGAAGCGGGATGCCGCTCAGGAGATAGTGACGTCGATCATCAAAGATATCAGAGGAATTCATTAATGTACGGAGAGGCCGCACCCGGCGCGGGAGGAGAAGGATACAGAGGAATGTTTCGAAAATCGAAGAAAATGCACTTCGTCGGAATCGGCGGGATTGGCATGAGTGGCATAGCTGAAATATTGATTAATCTCGGCTATGAGGTTTCCGGATCCGATCTCCGCGAATCGGAGCAGACCAGACGGCTTGTCAGCCTGGGCGCACGGGTTTTTATCGGGCATTATCCTTCGAATATTGAGGACTATAACGTTGTAGTAACCTCATCGGCAATCAATCCCGAGAATCCTGAGCTCATTGAGGCTCGTAAGAGGATGATACCGATAATACACCGGTCTGAAATGCTCGCAGAGCTGGTCAGGCTCAAGTACGGTATTGGTGTCGCCGGAACCCATGGCAAGACAACCACCTCATCACTCCTGTCATATGTTCTCTATCACGGTGAGATGAATCCGACGGCAATCATCGGCGGCAAGGTCTTGAATTTCGGCACCAATGCGAGAATTGGCGAGGGTGAATATATTGTCTTTGAGGCGGATGAGTCTGATGGATCGTTTCTGAAACTCATGCCCTCGATAGCGGTGGTAACCAATATCGATGCTGATCACCTCGATCACTATAAGTACTTTGAAGGATTGAAGGAAGCGTTTTTGAACTATATCAATAATGTTCCCTTTTACGGCTATTCGGTTCTCTGTGTTGATGATCTCGTTATCGCGGAAATGCTCTCCAGAGTTGAGCGGCCCTACTATACCTATGGATTTTCAGATAGCGCTGATTTCAGAGCACGGGATGTTCGGATGCAGGGGGGCCGGACGGTCTATCGATGCTTTTACCGGGATGATTTCATGGGTGAGATCGCAATCGGGCTTTGGGGAAATCATAATGTTATAAACTCGCTCGCCGTTGTTGCTGTAGCCCTTGAGCTGGGGATGTCCTTTGAGAAAATACAGGAGGGGATGGCCTCCTTCCGGGGAGTGGGGCGGAGAATGGAACGGGTCGGGGAGATGGCGGGCATCGCGGTATATGACGATTACGGTCATCATCCTACCGAGATTGCGGCCACGATCGACGCTATCAAGAATCTGGGACGACGGGTTGTCGTCGTGTTTCAGCCGCACCGATACACGCGGACCCAGCTCCTGTGGGATGAATTTGGCAAAGCCTTTGCCCAGGCCGATGTGGTCTTCTTGACGGACATTTATCCCGCTGGCGAGGAGCCGATACAGGGCGTCTCGTCGGAACTCATTCGAGAGGCGATTCTGAAGCACGAGGGGAGAACGGTTGAGATTATTCCGAAATTAGAGGAAGTGCCGACAATTGTCTTGAAATGCCTTCGTGAAGATGATATTGTGCTGACGCTGGGAGCAGGGGATATCTATAAAATAGGGAAGCCGATTCTGGAGGCTCTCGGAGAAGAGAGGAGAACGAAAGGGTGATACCGCAATCATGGGGTGATCCCTTCAGTTTATCGGGAGAACTGGTTTTATGACGGCGAATGTAAATCGGGTGAGGAGAAAGAGGAATATCGTGCTGGCGCTCAGTGTCATCATCATCGTCTGGGCCACCGCCTCCTTTGCTCTGAGAAACGTGCGGCGGGTTAAGGCGATTGAGTTCCGCGGTGTGCAGTACCTTTCCCGGTACGAGATTCTCGGTGACACCGTCGCCCGGATCGAGAACGATTACCTGGTGGTTGATATCGATTCGCTCTCTGCCCGCTTGAATGAGAATCCCATGGTCGCCTCTTTCAGAATTGTCATAGACGGTGATCGGCTGCGAATTATAGTGGTTGAAAACGAGCCGATGTTTATCATCGCCGTGAAGCGTGAGAAACGGCTTCACCTCTTTGAGCTCGACCGTGAGCTTTCGGTTATTTCGCGTGAGCGTGTCCATACGCACGATTCTCCTCTCATAATACTTTCAGAGAGTGATGTGCAGCGGGGGAATATCTCCCGGAGGATAGTAGAATTTCTGGAGCTCCTTCGCGAGCTCGAATCGCAACAGCTTGCCGTGTATGGAGAGATTGCTGAGATACATCTCTATGATTTCGAGGAAACCCGGCTCTATCTTCGTGGCAGGAGGACTGCGTTCATCCTCAATCCCAGCTGGGAGAGTTTTCAGAGACTCAATGATTGTGTTGCCTATCTGGACAGCCGGGGATACTATCCGGATATGGTGAAGGTGTACGCCCGGTTTGTCGTGCTCCAGTAGGGGGAGAAAGAACGAGTTTCCTTCATGCATTGCGCATGGAGAGTATTGACGGAAAGGAGTTTGTCATGGATGAAGTAACCGTTGGATTGGACCTTGGGACAACCAAAACCTGTACCGTCATCGGCTTTCTCAATGAGAATAATCAGGTTGAGGTCGCTGGAGTCGGGGTTTCTCCATCCAGGGGTTTAAAGAATGGTATTATTGTTAATATTGATAACACGGTGAACTCAATTGCGAAGGCGATCGAGGACGCAGAGCTCATGGCGGGATGCGAGGTGAGCACGGTCTTTGTCGGCATAACCGGCAATCACATGAAGGGTGAGAATTCCCGCGGTGTTGTTGCTATCGCCAACAGGAACAGGACGATTACCCCCCTTGAGGTGAAACGGGTCATTGAGGCTGCCCAGGCGGTAGTCATTCCAACCGACCGTGAAATTATTCATGTGCTCTCGAAGGAGTTCTCGGTTGACGATCAAACGGGGATAAAGGATCCGATCGGCATGAGCGGGGTGCGGCTCGAGGCCGAGGTTCACATCATCACGGCAGCAAGTACGAGCATTCAGAATGTGATTAAGTCGGTCAATCGCTCGGGATTTCAGTGCTCCGATATTATCTTCTCGGTTCTCGCGACGGCAGAGGCGAGCCTGAGTCAGGACGAGAAGGAGCTGGGGGTGGCTCTCGTTGATATTGGCGGAGGAACTACAGACATCATTGTTTTCATCGAGGGTGGTGTTGCCTTTACGTCGGTTCTTTCGATTGGTGGTATTCATGTGACCAATGATATTTCAATAGGTTTGCGAACGCCCCTCGATTCGGCTGAGATGATAAAGAAGAAATACGGATGCGCAGTCATCGACCTGGTTGATGCATCTGAGACCATTGAAGTCCCTTCGGTCGGCGGCCGCGCACCGCGGCGGCTCTTCAAACAGGAACTCGCCCAGATTATTGAACCGCGGATGGTTGAGATACTGGAGATGGTCGATAAGGAGCTCATACGAAGTGGAAAGAAGGATATTATGGCGGCGGGCGTGGTGATCACCGGCGGGGGGAGCATGATTGATGGCAGTGTGGATGCCGCCGAACGCATCTTGAACATGCCGGTGAGACTCGGAACACCCAAACAGATTGCCGGGCTCAAAGATGTCGTTGCAACGCCGCAGTACACAACCGGTGTTGGCCTGCTCAAGTATGGCGTACGGATGAGCCAGTTTATAAGCACACGGGGACGAAAGGGGAAAGGAATATCTTCTCTGAGCAACAGGATACGGCGATGGCTCGAGGAGTACCTTTGATTTTTTTTGGATATAATGAGACATAATGCCATCACAGAGCTGCCGTTCACTCTATGCGGAGAGGGTTGTACGGGAGGAGAATCTCTTCGCGGGGCAGTGTGTACTTTCAGTCGGCCGCCGGCTGGCGGTATGCGGTGACATGTTTTTAGGTGAGTTACCAATTACGTAAGAAATGGGGGTACCAATGTTTAGACTTGAAGAAGAAAGATCATTTAACACTATTATTAAGGTTGTTGGTGTTGGTGGCGCAGGAACGAATGCAGTCAACAGAATGATTTCAACGAACATGGAGGGTGTTGAATTCATTGTTGCCAATACCGACGCTCAGCAGCTCAGGGATTCACTCGCTCCGACAAAGGTGCAGATAGGGAATAAGCTGACGAAGGGGCTTGGCGCGGGCGCGGATCCGGAGATTGGCCGCGAGGCAGCCAACGAGGATCGCGACAAGATTCAAAAGGCGCTCAAGAGCGCGGATATGGTGTTCATCACTGCCGGCATGGGCGGTGGAACGGGTACCGGCGCAGCTCCTATCGTTGCCGAACTGGCAAAAGAGCTCGATGCCCTCGTTGTCGGGGTGGTCACCAAGCCCTTTCGGGTTGAAGGGAAGCGGCGGATGGATATCGCCCTTGAGGGTATCAGGAAGCTCAAGGAGAAGGTTGATACGCTTATTACCATCCCCAACGATCTGCTCCTGAAAATTATTGACCGAAAGACGCCCATTGACGATGCTTTCAAGCTCGCGGATGATATCCTGCGTCAGGGGGTACAGGGTATCTCCGACATCATCATGGTGACGGGGCTGGTGAATGTGGATTTCGCGGATGTACGGACGGTTATGAAGGAGACCGGCGATGCGCTGATGGGAGTCGGTATCGGTTCGGGGGAGAATAAGGCGATTGAAGCGACACAGATGGCGATAAACAGTCCGCTCCTCGAGGAGACGGGGATTGATGGGTCGAAAGCGGTTCTGATTAACATCGCCGGTGGGAATGATCTCTCTCTCCATGAGGTGAATGAGGTCAATGATATCATTACCCGGCAGGTTGATCCGCAAGCGAATATCATCTTCGGGACAACCATTGATGCCGCGCTCGATGACCGCGTGCGGGTAACGGTTATCGCAACCGGTTTTGACCGAAAGAAGAATATTCTCACCAGGGGAAACGAGCAGGAGATCGGTGATGAAACGGGAACATCGCTCCAGCTCATTGAGGGAAGCCGGGACGAGAAGAATTATCGAAAGGTGCCGGTCAGCAACACCTTTCGGCTTGACTACGATAAGCAGAAGAAGAAGGATCTCTCGCAGGAGGATCTC
Organism: uncultured Leptospirales bacterium; assembly: GCA_964652955.1. Taxonomy (GTDB): domain Bacteria; phylum Spirochaetota; class UBA4802; order UBA4802; family JAKQUI01; genus CAZZCF01. The sequence goes on along the minus strand of CAZZCF010000023.1, from coordinate 18,451 downwards.
GATATCCCGGCATTTCTGAGACGGTCTCTTGATTGATCGGTCAACGATTTCTCTCTCGGGAAGCATCATCACGACTTTAAAGCGGGTATCAGTGTGTCTCAAAACCTTTCCGATCGGGCAAGACGTTTTATCGTAAACACAGTTGGCGGTTACCATGAGATAACCCCACTCGAAGGGGATGCGTCGGTGCGTGAGTATCATCGAATTCGCTTCGAGAAAAAGAGCTATATATTCTGTTATGATGAAGCGCTCCGGGCGATGCCGGTCAATGAGTATCCCTTTTACATCGTCTATCAGATTTTTTATCAGGAGGGAATTCCCGTTCCGCGAATCCATGCTGTTGATGATGAGGGGTTTCTCATCGTGCAGGATGTCGGTGACGATCTCCTGGAACATCTCTTCGACAGGATCGGCGAGGAGCGGAAGGAGAAACTCTACCGGGATCTGGTTGAGATTATCGTACGCATTCAGATGATAGAGGGGGATCCCGGGGCGATCCCCTTCAGGCTGCGCTTCGATGTGGAGAAGCTGATGTACGAGTTCGATTTTTTTATTCAGCACGCCCTGCTCGGTTATTTTCAGTCGAAGATAACCGAGAATGATCTCAAGCGACTGCGCGGCGAGTTCGAGCGGATAGCGGCAATCCTTGATCGGCCGGAATATTTTGTTTTGAATCATCGGGATTTTCATAGCAGAAATATTATGCTGTACGAGGGGAAGCCGTATATTATAGATTATCAGGATGCCCGTATGGGACTCGTGCAGTATGATCTGGTATCCCTTCTCAGGGATTCCTATGTGCTGCTCGACGCTGCGCTCGTTCAGCGACTCAAGCGGTTGCACCATGATCTCCTCCGGGATCGCGGCTACCGGAAAATGAATTTTGATGAGTTCGAGTTTTACTTCGATATCATGGCATTTCAGAGAAATATAAAAGCGGTCGGTACCTTCGGATATCAGGCAGCAGCGCTCGGCAGGAAGCGATACGAGCACTATATCCCGCAGACACTGGGTTACCTCCATGAGTATGCCGAGCGGCGAAGCGAGCTGGCCGTCGCCTATGCAATACTCCGTGAGCATATTGGGGGTGCGTGGTGAAAGGTTTCATTCTTGCGGCGGGTTTCGGGGAACGGTTGCGCCCCCTGACGCGGCGCATTGCAAAAGCGCTCATGCCCGTGGTCAATGTTCCGGTTATCTGCTACGCGCTTCATCTCCTCAAGGAGGCCGGTATCAGAGATATACTGTGTAATCTCCATTACCGCTCACAGGATATTATCGATTTCTTTGAGCAGCACGCCTCTTTCGATCTCAATATCACCTTCTCACGTGAGGAGGAGATTCTGGGGACGGGAGGCGGGGTGAAGAGATGCGAGCGATTAATCGGCGAGAGCGATTTTGTTCTCATCAATAGTGATGTTGTCACGGATCTCGATATAACGGCACTCATCGATGCCCACCGGGCGGGGTCGAATGGTGCAACGCTCGCTCTTTTCCGGACAGAAGAGGCAGCATCATTGGGATCGATTGCCCTTCGGGATGGCCGCGTTGTGGACCTCGGAAATATCCGCTCAACCGGAATCGCATCAGACCTCATCTATACCGGCTGTGCTGTTCTCTCGCCGCAAATCTTTCAGTACCTGCGAACCGAATACTCGAGCATCGTCGATACCGGCTACTGCGGCCTGATCGAAAATCACCGCATCGGCTCTTATATTCATCCGGGCATATGGCGGGATATCGGGAGACCGTTATCCTACTGGCAAACGAATATGGACATGATAGATGTGAATGGCAAGCTGAGGGATCGGCTCTCGTCTGCACTGGGGATACAGTCCGAGATCGTTTTCCCCGGCGCGATCGTGCATGAGAGCGCGCGAGTGGAAAATTCGGTCATCGGTGACGGGGCGAACGTCGGTGAAAACGCTTTCGTTGCAGATTCCGTTGTCCTTCCCGGTGCCCGTATTCCGGATAATTGTACCGTGAAAAGCGCAATTGTCTACCGGGAGGGGATGCTGATGATGTCTTGATGCAGGGGGTGCCAATGATACGAACAGGTCTCGAAGTATTTCTCGACAAGAGCGAAGAGTACCGCGGGAGGCGAATTGCCCTCATCGCAAATCAGACCTGCGTCACTTCCGATCTGGAATACGGATGGGATGCCCTCCGAAAGCGGGGAATCTCTCTCGTGAGAATCTTTACCCCTGAGCACGGTCTCTTCGCGACCGAGCAGGATCAGAAAGCCGTACACCGGCAGCCCGGCCCTGACGTTGATCTGGTGAGCCTCTACGGAGATTCGTACGATACGCTCCTGCCCGATCCGAAATGCATTGAGGACATCGATATGGTGATCTTTGATATTCAGGATGTGGGAGCGCGATACTATACCTACGTCAATACGATGGCGCTTTTCATGAAACGGCTTCAGGATACGGATATAGAATTCGTCGTGCTTGACAGGCCCAATCCTCTCGGAGGAATGGGGATAGAAGGACCCCTGCTCCAGGAGGGTTTTGAATCTTTTGTCGGCATCCTGCCGGTTGCCGTTCGCCACGGTATGACCCCGGGGGAGCTCGCCCTCCTGTACCGCGATGGCTGTTCACTGCGGATATCGCCTGCCGTGATGAAAATGGAAGGCTGGAAGCGTGAGATGCGGTACCGGGAAACCGGTTTGCCCTGGGTTCCCCCATCACCGAATATGCCAACCGAGGATACCGCCTGCCGGTATCCCGGTTTCTGCCTCATTGAGGGGACCAGCCTCTCCGAAGGGCGAGGGACGACGATGCCCTTCAGCGTTATCGGTGCTCCCTCTGTGAATCCCGACGAGCTTGCTTCCCGGCTGAACGGTTTTGGCCTCGCGGGTGTGTACTTTCGCCCCGTCTACTTCAAGCCGACCTTTCACAAGTATGCTGACACGACTGTTGCCGGCGTCTTTGTTCATATAACCGATCTGCAGGCGTTTCACTCTTTTCAGGCCGGTGTGGCACTCGTTAAGACGGTTTTTGATCTCTACGGCGATGAGATGCTTTTTTTAACGGGGGTGTATGAATTCAATGATCGACATCCCGCCTTTGATCTCCTGGCCGGATCGAGCCTGATCAGGGAGATGATAGTCGGCGGCTCCTCTCTCGATGAGATTTTCGAGTCCTGGCGCGATGACGAGAAGCGGTTTATGAAGACGAAAGAGAAATATCATCTGTATTGAAACCTTTTGAGAAAAGATTTATTTCCTCAGGCGACACGTCGACGTGTCGCCTGAGGAAATGTGCTGTCCCATCATCGAAATAAACATTCAGGAAAAGGAAATACCTGATCTATGAATATCGATATCATCATCATCTTCACCTATCTTATCCTGATCAATATCATCGGATTCAGATTCTCGAAGTACGGAACCATGCAGGATTATTTTCTGGGCGGGCGAACCGTACCCTGGCTCGTTGCGTGCTTCTCCATAGTTGCAACAGAGACGAGCACCCTGACCTTTATATCGATTCCCGGCCTCGCCTATATCAAGGGGATGGGCTTCATACAGGTTGCGCTCGGGTATCTGATCGGTCGCATTTTGGTGGCGGTGCTGCTCATCCCGAAGTTCTTTGACGGGAATTATGAAACTGTCTATACGTTTTTGCAGAAACGGTTCGGCGATCTTTCGAGAAAAGTTATTTCGGTGATCTTTCATATAACCAGATTGCTGGCTGATAGCGTGCGCCTCTTTGCAACGGCCATACCGCTGGTGATTCTGACGGGCTGGGATTATCGGACCTCGATTATGATTATCGGGATTGCAACATTTCTCTATACCTTTTATGGCGGCCTGCGTTCGGTTGTCATTGTCGATTCGATTCAGCTCTTTCTCTATATCATCTGCGCGTTCATTGGCTTTTATCTCATTTCAGATATTCTCTCACTCTCACCCCTCTCCGTCATACAGCGCATTCCGCCGGCGGAGCTGCAGTGCATCTTCTCGGGCTTTGAAGCGGGATCGAGCGTGTTCGGTTCCTACAATATCATCTCCGGCATCATCGGCGGCGCATTTCTCTCCTTTGCCTCGCACGGAACCGACCATCTCATTGTGCAGCGGGTTCTCTCCTGCAAGGACAGAAGATCGGCACAGAAGGCGATGATAATCAGCGGTGCAATCGTTATTCTGCAGTTCATGCTCTTTCTTCTCCTCGGTCTCTTCATCAAGGTTCTCCTGAACAGCCAGAGCTTCGACAGGAGCGATGAGATACTCCCCTATTTTATCGTCCACTATCTGCCCCAGGGTTTTCGGGGAATCATGCTCGCGGGTATATTCGCCGCAGCCATGTCGACACTCAGCTCTTCGATAAATTCGCTCTCTTCATCCACCGCCATCGATATTATCGGCATTGATAAGCGGGACCTGCCGGATGAGAGAAAGGTGAAAATATCGCGGACCATTTCACTCTTCTGGACAGTAGTGATAATCACCATATCCGTACTGCTTCAGGACACAACCAATCCCCTCGTTGAGATTGGTCTGTCCATCGCCTCGGTTACCTATGGCGGGATGATGGGAATATTCCTTATGGGGAGGTTCTTCCGGAAGTTCTCAGACCGGGCGGCCCTTGCAGGGGTGATAATAAGCATTGTGCTGAATGTGTATATTGCATTTGCAACAGATATTTTCTGGCTCTGGTATGTGGCCATCGGATTCGCGGTCTCATTTTTAACAGCCATTGCAATAAACCTTCTGTCGGGCAAACGGTAGGGGAAACGGAGGGCGATCGGCAGGGAGCCGGTCAGAGAGTATCACTCGCCCACATTCAGATCCTCTATGATCTTCAGTGACGAGTGCTCCTCCTTGTCCTGGGAGAAGGTGGTGTCGTAAATGAGGATGATCTCCGTTCGTTCGTCTTTTTTTATTATGAAGTAGTATTCGCTACAGAGCTTTCTTAAGAGATCGATTCCCCTCCCTGTTTCCGATATCTGATTCGATATATCTTCTCCCGCTTCAGCGGCTGCCGTGATGAGCTGGTCCTGTTGCACCGTACGGCGTATGCTATCGAGTATTTTTATCTTCGAGAGCTTCCCCCGGTAGTCAGTAATGGATATACCGTAGGCCTGTTCGTTTTTGCCGAAGAAGATATCGACAAACTGATCGGGCGGAAGTGTTACGGGTACTCGCTCCTCCTTCTCCTTTGTGAAGCCGTGAGAGTGATACACCGCATTGATGATCATCTCATGGAGCACCAGGCTCAGAATCATTTTACTCGCAATGGGGAATCCCCACTGCTCTATCTGTTGAATGATAATCTCAACCGCTTTCTGTATCTGCTTCGAAGCATTCAACTGGATCTTCTTCATCTCCGTGAGCATTCCCATGTGATTTCGCAGGCCAAAGATGTTCTTCTTGGTAATCAGCTTCTCGGCGAGGTTGAGAAGCTCATCCGGTTTCACCGGTTTGGGAAGAACATTTCCGATCCCCTCGTCGAATATCTGCTCGATGAAGGTGTCCAGGACTTTCCCGGTGATCATGATGGTGGGGATGTAGGGGTAATGGGTGTTGATGTAATTGTAGAGATCGAAGGCGTTGTCACCGGGCAGCTCGACCTCTGAAACGATGAGATGAAAGTCGAATGCCTTGAGCTTGGACATCGCTTCGAATGCAGATTCCGAAATCTCCACCTGATATCCTGCATCGCGGAAGATCTGCGAGATGCTCTTCTTATACTCTGAGTGATCGACGACGAGAATGCTATACATATGTACCGCTCACGCTGAAAATGATCGGGTGCACGCATCAATCCACCTGCTCCGCGGTGATATGGCTATTCCTTCCTGAATAGCACTCGCTGCTGCGCCGCGATTGACGTGATGCTCCGGAGATGCGCTGATTGTGACATACTATGCATGGCGTCTCATGTCAATGATAAATCGGCCTTCGGTAAGGCGTATAGCCAGCAATCATGTGCAGTACGGCATTGATGATTGATGCTTGTGGCGCTCAACGTGATGGCCATGGTGAACGGGATCTCCACAATCGAACCTTCCGCATTTACGATTGCCCTGTTCTTTCCCCGTGGATGAAGGGCGAAATGCCTCAGGTGGAATGTCCTACCAGAATGAGAGAATACCTATCATAAAATTGGCAGAGTAGGGATAGGGAGACCCAACCGATTGACTCAGAAAAGCGTCCGCGGTAAGGGAATACCGGCTGACAATATTGAGCGTAATGCCGATATGAAGGTTGATATTGAAGAAGGTTTTGGGATTTTCGATTGTTACCGCCTGTTCGTCCGATGATTGCTCTTTCTTTTCCACGTTTTCCCCTTCAATGCTCAATCCGGGTCCCCCGCCGATATAGATCAATTTTGGAATGATGAATACTTTCCCCTGTCCCCCGATGTGGAAAAGGGTGATTTCCGAAGTGTTTTTGGGATTGAGAACAATCATGCCGTTAAAGCCGATAAGCGTTCCTCGTCGAATAATTGAGCCGAATTCGAAGTAGGGGGAGATAAATGTATTTTTGTAAGTGGGGCTTTCAACAATGAAATCCCGATAACCGACACCGCTGGCGATGAGGGAATAGTATGTTGCTGCGTGCATATCTCCCTTCAACAGGGTGAGGGTGATAATAAGTGTGCACGAGAAAGCAATGATTCTCTTCATAATGATCTCAAGTATATACCCTCGATTCTGTTTTTCAAGCACAATCACACTGTTCCGGGGATTGTTCTGCAGTGAATTGAGCGCTTTCGCCTCCTGCCAGAGCATTATAGTGGGAGTGGTTAATATCGGGGCAATATCTTTTTAAAAATATATTAATCATTTAGCTTTTCTGAAGTCAGGCATGATAAATCTCCTCTGTGCAATAATACGCTGTTGAGTCAGAAAAAAGTAAACCGAACTATCTTGCCGTTCGTATTAATAGTATCTTTCCTGTGAAGTCTTTTTTTAGAGGAACAGAAGGATGAGATATGAGACTCGGAAGGGGCCGGTGTCTGTATTATAGAGCCGAATACCTCGAGGCATGCCTCGGGGATGCAGGTACTGTTGCTTGAAGCAGCAGATGAGTGCCTGTACAGCAGGCTCGCCTTGCGATAACATACCTCGAAGCGTGCATCGGCTGCGAGAGCACCGGCAGCTTGCTGTGTGGATGATTTATTCTCCGCCTGCAGCATGCAGATGGTTTTGCACCGCTGGAGGATGCAACAGGCGTATTTTTTAATTAAGGAGCATTCACTTTTATCATTGAAACTTCGATAATTACATTAGATATGTATATGTACTCTCAATACCTTATATGTTGAGGCGACCGGTGAAAAGACTGACATTTCTCATACTTATCCTGGTACCCCTTTCGAATTGCAGCGATTTTACATGCGGGGATGTTTTTACCCCCAAATCGGTCAGAGTAGTAAGAGATGATGATATCGATCGGTTAAAGAGAAAAGCTGAGGACTATGAGAAGGGAGTTAAGAACAGGATACAATCGGCTGAGAAAGCCGGGAATGTGTATCAGATGCTCGGCGAAAAATATCTTGAGCGGAAGCTGTGGGATTTGTCCATCGAATCGTTCGAGAAGGCCATCGGGTACGGAAGAAATACGCCGGGGATACACAACTCGATTGCAGTTGCCTATGCTAACCGGGCGAAAGCGTTGAACAATCTTTCCGATGTCTCCAAAGCGGAGCACCATTATCGGCGAGCGATGGAGATTCAGCCTGATTATCTCGAGGCGAGATACGGACTTGGCGTCTTCCTCTTCTATATCAAGGGGGATAGAGAGGGTGGCCTGAAGGAGATGGAGACGGTCGTGCGGAAGAACAGGAACTACTACCGTGCGCGGTTTGCTCTGGCTCGATTTCATTATGAGATGAACCATCCGGAGCGCGCTCTTGCCATCTATGAGGATCTGCATACGGACCTTCAGGGATTGCCCGAATCATCGGACGTTCGGGAGCTGCAGAAAAGTTGCAAGGAGAATATTGAAAGACTGATGACGGAGCTTTCCCGGAAGAGATGACTTCTGATGAACAGATATATGCCATTGCACTTTCGGTAATCGCCTCCCCGTCAATGCACGGCCTGTGGGAAAAGCTCGAAACATCCTCATCTGCTTCGTCCCTGTACCGCTCCCTTGCAATACAGGAGGATATCACAACGCAGAATTGTATTGCGCGGCGATATCCGGGCGCTCCGCTCGAGGCGGCACGGAGAATCGGGGAAACAGCGATACGGAGTGGCGTTGCAATTGTCGATTTCTGGGATGATCGCTATCCGCCGCGCCTGAAGGAGATACATCAACCACCACTCGTTCTCTATTGCCGGGGAAACACCGCCATTGAGCGGCCCTTCGCCATTGTCGGAACCCGGAAGAGTGACAGCCTCTCATCGCATATTGCGTGGAGGATCTCGCGGGAGCTCGCCGGGGCTGGATTTACTGTTGTCAGCGGCATGGCTGTCGGTATCGACCGTGAGGCGCATCGGGGAGCTCTCCAGGATGGATATCCCACGGTTGGTGTTCTGGCAAACGGTATCGATATCATCTACCCCGTGGCCAACAGAGATTTGCATACCGCCATTATGCGGTCACCCCGGTCGACGCTCCTCTCTGAATATCCACCGGGCATTCTTGCTGACAGGTGGACCTTCGTTCGACGGAACAGGATCATAAGCGGCATATCACTGGGCACTCTGGTGGTGAAGGCCGGTGAGAAAAGCGGAGCGCTTATAACAGCCCGGTATGCTCTCGATCAGAACCGTGAGGTTTTTGCCTGTCCCGGACATGCATTTGATTCCGAATATGCCGGATGCCACAACCTGATAAAGAGCGGTGCGATCATGGTCAGCAATACCGGAGATATCCTGCGGGAATTTGCCCTCTGGGGCTCTTTCGAGAAGTTCACTGCATCGGAGCCGGGAGTGGGTGCGTTCGCCGTTAAACGCTCCTCCGGGAATGACGGCACAGAAGAAGAATATGCCGATAATTCCATCGAAGGGAGAATTCTATCGATTCTTGCGGGCGGGCGCCAACATGTCGACTCACTGGTGCGGCTCATCGGGGGAACGGCACGGGAAGTCAATGAGACGCTTGCCCTGCTGGAGATATCAGGGCTCATCGAGCGGGATGGCAATATGATTTTACGGCGATGAAGCTCTCTGCGGATTGACCGGTATGCGCTCCTGCCCTGTGCGGCTGCTCCGCGGGATGCCGGAAAAGGAGAGATTTCTCATGACGGTCGCAACGGGTTTGCGTTCATGTTACCCGGAATGTTTCAAAAGAGGGTTCGCTCATGAAGATGAAATATATCGTTCTCATCTTTCTTATCGTTCTCATCATTATATCTATTGCTCAGATATTCTCGATTCCTCCCTATGCGGGAGATATTTATTCCGTATACCGATCCGGATATTTCCGGGAGCTGGATAGACAGTTTGCAGTTATCAGGGACTCTTTTCTGGGCATTAAGATGATGGCAAAGCCCGTCTATGGATGGATATTCCTTGAAGATATAGGGAAAGAGCACGATATTGAGATACGGGTATATAATAGTAAAGGCTATGAGGTGATCGCGCCCGGTGAAGCGGAGGAGCGGGAGGATAGATTTATTGTTCGGCTCCTCAATTCAATCGAAGCGAAACCGCTTCATCGGGTTGCGGGCGGTTACTATTACGTGGCATTTCCGATACGACTTGAAAAGAGATGCAGGTTTTGCCATGACAGACAGTATCAGAAGGATATTATCGGTGCAATGACCTTCAAGAGGGAATACGATGCATCGGTTTACTATTCTGCTGAGAGGGTGATACTCTTCACCGTTCTATCACTGATGCTGCTTCTGTTCCTCTATGCGATCGTGATATGGGATCCGGAAAAAAAGATAAAAGAATTATTTGACAAAAGATGATAGTTTTGCCGATAAGTGATAACAATATTCGCTGTTGGAGTTATATATGCAGAATGGAGAGAAAACCCTCGTTATTGTGGAGTCACCCGCAAAAGCGAAAACGATAAATAAGTATCTCGGCGAGGACTATATCGTGTCTTCATCAATGGGCCATATCATCGACCTTCCGAAGTCCCGACTTGCCGTTGATGTTGAGAATAACTTTCATCCTGAGTATATCACCATACGGGGACGGGCCAAGATACTCAATGAACTCAAGAAGAAGGCTTCGCAATCGTCCCGGGTGCTGCTCGCGACTGATCCGGACAGGGAAGGCGAGGCGATATCATGGCATCTCTCAAACGCCCTTGCCGGCAAGAACAGCAATATCAAACGCATTGAGTTCAATGAGATTACCAAAGCTGCCATAGAGGAGGCACTTGAACATCAGCGTGATATTGACATGAATCTCGTTAATGCACAGCAGGCCAGGCGAATTCTCGATAGGATTGTCGGATACTATATAAGCCCGCTCCTGTGGAAGAAGATAAAGAAGGGCCTTTCGGCGGGGAGGGTTCAGTCCGTTGCCCTGAAAACAATTTGTGATCGGGAGGCGGAGATTGAGAACTTTATTCCCGAGGAGTACTGGACCCTCGATGCCATTCTGCAGCACAAGGGGGAGGAATTTGCTGCTTCGTTTTACTCTTTCAGGGGGGACCGTGAGAAGCTCAAAAACAGGGGAGCGGTGGATGAAATCCTGAAGCATCTCGAAGGGAAACGGTACATCGTTGCGAGCCTGCAGGAGAAGGAACGGCGGAGAAACCCGCTTGCTCCCCTCATAACGAGCAAGCTTCAGCAGGAAGCGGCACGGCGGCTCGGCTTTAACGCACAGAAAACCATGCGCATTGCGCAGCAGCTCTACGAGGGTGTTGATATTCCCGGAGAGGGACCGGTCGGTCTCATTACCTACATGCGAACCGACTCGACCAGAGTTTCCTCATCCGCGCTGCAATCGGTGCGCTCATATATCGGGGATACGTTTGACGAGAGGTATCTGCCGGAGAAGCCGAATACCTACCGGAACAAGAAGGGTTCTCAGGATGCTCACGAGGCAATACGCCCGACGGATGTCTTCAGGACACCGGAGTCCTTGAAAGGTGAGCTCACCCGGGAACAGTATAAGATATACTCACTCATCTGGAAGCGATTCGTCTCGTCACAGATGACTGCCGAGATATCCCTCCTCACCACGGCCATGATACAGGCCGGTGATGTTGAGTTCCGGGCAGCGGGCAGTACGGTGCTCTTCAAGGGATTCACTGCCGTCGATACCGATAAGAAAAAAAAGGAGGGATTGCCACCCCTCTCCAACGGAATTGAGGTTTCGCTCAAGGAGCTCGTTCCCGAGCAGCACTATACCACGCCGCCGCCGCGATTTAACGATGCCTCGCTGGTCAAATTTCTGGAGGAGTCGGGAATCGGCAGACCCTCAACGTACGCTCCGACGATCAGCACTCTCATGAAGCGGTATTATGTGACTCGATCCGGGAGACAACTGGTGCCGACACAACTTGGCAGGATTGTCAATCAGATAATGGTTAAATACTTTACGTCGATTGTTTCGGTTGATTTCACGGCACAGATGGAGGAGAAGCTCGATCAGATTGAGGAGTCGAAGTCGGATTGGGTAATGATGCTCAGGGAGTTCCATGATCCCTTCAAGACCGAGGTCGATGATGCCGAGAAGAATATTGAGGACATGAAGAACATTCTCGATGAGGAGACCGATATTGTCTGTGACGCATGCGGCCGAAAGATGATAAAGAAGCTCGGGAAATACGGTTTTTTTCTCGCATGCTCCGGCTTCCCCGAGTGCAGGCAAACGAAATCACTCCCGCTGGGCAAGTGTCCTGTTGAGGGGTGTGATGGTGATGTTGTCAAGAGGACATCGAAGAAGGGTCGCCCCTTTTATGCCTGTACCAATTATCCGGACTGTACCTTCATTACTCACGAAACGCCAATTGATAAACACTGCCCCAGGTGCGGCAAGGTGCTCTTTAAAACGAGGACACGGAAGGGTGAGCGAATTGAGTGCCTCAACGAGAAGTGTGGCTACCGGCTGGATCTCCTCGACGAGCCGGAGGGGAATAATTCCGGGTTTAATGGAGAGAGGGGAGATACGTGATTGCTGAGATCGATGCCTATATGGATTATCTTTCCGTTCAGAAGAATGCGTCACCAAAGACTATTGAGGCCTACAGCAGCGATCTTCTCCAGTTCTACCGGTTTCTGCTCGGCGAGTGGCAGGAGACGGGTGCACATGATTATGAGGTGAAGGTACGAGTGGAGGATGAGGATGTTGCAGTGGAATCTATCGGGAAGAATGATATAACCGCCTTCATAGAATTCTGTTACGATTCCGGACTTGACCGGACCACTATTAGCCGCAAAATAGCCTGCATCAGATCCTTTTTCAGGTATTTGTACAATACTGAGCATATATTCGTGAATCCTGCTCAATCCGTCCTTTCGCCGAAGCGGGAGCGACGGATTCCCCGGTTTCTTCACCATAATCAGATAGTAAACCTTCTCGACTTCGAGGTGAAGGGGTTTCTCGATATGCGGGACAGGGCGCTCCTCGAGGTTTTTTATTCCTCGGGCGCCCGGGTTTCGGAAATTGCAGCGGCGGATGTGCAGGATGTTGACTTCAGCCGGGGAACCCTGCGGGTGATGGGGAAGGGCTCTGTCGAGCGTATCGTTTTTCTTACCGGTGAGTGCCGCTCGTGGATACAGCGCTATTTCAAGGAACGGCGGAAGAAGTTCCGAAAGATAACCGAGCCACTCTTCGTGAATAATAATGGGAAGCGGCTTACCGTTCGTGGTATCTTTTATATTATCGTCAAGCGCGCGCGGGAGATTGCCATTGAAGGGGTTTCTCCACATACGCTCCGTCACAGCTTTGCAACTGAGCTTCTGAATAATGGAGCGGATATCCGTGCGGTGCAGGAGATGCTCGGTCATCGAAATCTGTCAACGACTCAGATGTACACCCATACTACCAGGGAGCGGCTCAAGCGGATCTATGATCGATACCATCCCCATGCGGGAGGACATTATGGAAAGCAGTCGGAATAGCGGACAGCAGAAAATCTTTCGGGGAACGACGGTCCTGGCCGTGCAACAGGATGGGAAGCTCGCCATGGGATGTGACGGACAGGTTACTTTTAACGAGACCGTATTGAAAGCCCGGGCCGTGAAGGTGAGAAAAGTCAAGGAGCGCGACATACTGGCCGGTTTTGCCGGTTCCGTTGCCGATGCGTTAACCCTTTTCGAGAAGTTTGAGGAAAAACTCGAAACCTACTCGGGGAATATATCCCGTGCTGCCGTTGAGCTTGCCCGGGACTGGAGAATGGATAGGGTTTTAAGGCGGCTCGAGGCCATTCTGGTCGTTGGTGATACCGAGCAGCTGTATCTTCTCAGCGGGAGCGGTGAGGTCATTGAGCCCGACGATGGTGTCGTCGGGATCGGTTCCGGAGGAGCCTACGCGGCTGCAGCGGCCAGGGCCCTGATACGAAATACCGATCTTCCGGTACGGGATGTTGTTCAAAAATCTCTTGAGATTGCTGCCGAGATATGCATCTATTCAAATACCAATATAGTGATAGAGGAGATATAGGCTACCATGGCTAAACTGGAACTGTCCATAAGCAATATGGATGAGCTCACTCCCCGGCAGATTGTGAGTGAGCTGGATAAATACATCATCGGGCAGGAGGATGCGAAGAAAGCGGTGGCCATTGCTCTGAGAAACAGGACACGCCGGAAGAAGCTCGATCCGGAGATGCAGGAGGAGATCGCACCGAAGAATATCATCATGATTGGACCGACCGGTGTCGGTAAGACGGAGATTGCCAGACGGCTCTCGAAACTGGTCAATGCGCCCTTCATCAAGGTTGAGATTACGAAGTACACCGAGGTTGGATATGTCGGAAGAGATGTTGAATCCATGATTCGGGATCTCACCTCCACCTCGGTGAGCATGGTGAAGAAGGAGTACAGCACCCTCGTTGATGAGCGCGCCCGCCATAACGCCGAGGAGCGCATCCTTAATATCCTCGTGCCGGATGCCGATGACAGTGATGATGAGAAACAGAAGGGCTTTACCTTTTCCGTCCTGGAGAATGCGGAGGTAATCCGCGAGCGCGAGCGGCTCCTGGGGGAGACCAGGGAGCAGTATCGGCGGGATCTTCGCGATGGAAAACTCGATGACATGATAATTGAGTATGACTCGGAGATCGCGAGCCCCATTCCGGTGATGTCGGTTTTCGGCGGAGCGGGCATGGAGGATATCGACATACAGTTGCAGAATATGCTCGGCGATCTGATGCCGAGACGGTCCAAGAAATCGAAGCTGACCGTTGCGGAAGCGAAGAAGGTGTTTTTCGAAGAGGAGACGGAGAAGCTCATCGACATGGATAAGGTAAAGGACGAAGCGCTGAGACGGGTGGAGGATATGGGCATCGTCTTCGTCGATGAGATCGATAAGATCGCCGGAAGTGAGGCGAAGAGCGGCCCTGACGTTTCGCGGCAGGGCGTGCAGCGGGATATCCTTCCCATCGTCGAGGGGACGACCGTGAACACCAAATTCGGTGCGGTAAAGACGAATCACATCCTGTTTATTGCCGCCGGTGCTTTTACCGTCGCAAAGCCGTCGGATTTGATACCGGAGCTTCAGGGACGCTTTCCTATACGAGTGGAGCTGAACTCCCTTACCGTGGAGGACTTCCAAAAGATACTCACCATTCCGAAGAATTCGCTTACCAGACAGTACTCGGAGCTCCTGGCAACAGAGGGAGTAAGGATATCATTTGCCGATGATGCGATTAGTGAGATTGCCCATTTCGCACAGAAGGTGAATACCGATCATGAAAATATCGGTGCGCGGCGTCTTCACACCATAATGGAGAAGCTTCTCGAGGATATTCTCTTTAACGCTCCGGAGCTCACCGACGAGGAGAAGGAACGAAATATTGACGCATCATACGTGAGAGAGAAGCTGGAAGGCACCATCAAGGATCAGGATCTCTCACGATATATACTGTAGCCTTCACCATCCTGCCCCTCCGGTACCGCTTTTCCTCGGATCCCCTTTACGGAGAATTTTTTTCGTCTCTGCTCGCGATCTCTCGGAGCTGTTCTTTGCTGAAGAGGTATTTCTGCTTGCAGAAAGAGCAGATGATCTCGGCGCCTCCATCCCGCTCAATCATATCGCTGAGCTCCTCGGTGCTTATTCCGGCAAGCACCTCGTGAAGCATCGCCCGGTTACACCGGCAGGCAGGCTGTAGGGGGCTCTCATGGAGGATGGTTATCGGAGCGTTATTGAGGATGTCTGAGAGGAATGAATAGATACTCTCACCGTTCTCGAGGGCGCCTCCCAGTGATTTCGGTAGCGTTCTGATGTTCTCATCGAGCCGCGCGACTACATCCTCATCGGTCTCGGGAAGCTTTTGAATCAGGATTCCCCCCGAAGAAGCGATTCCCTGATCCTGCAGATTCAGTCCCAGTATGAGCGCCGAGGGTATCTGCTGCGAGCTGGTCAGGTAGTATGCCACATCCAGGGCGATATCACCGCTTCTGATTGGCAGAACGCTGTGATAGGGATCCTTCAGGCCGATACCCTTTATGACGGTCAGGAAGCCTGCGCCGATGAGCTCGGAAAAGCTTCGCATATTCCCAACCTCTTTTTCAACGGCAGGATTGGCAATGTACCCCCTGATGTTTCCCCGCGCGTCGGCCTGTACGGATATCTCACGGAAAGGGCCGCTTCCGGAAAATTTTAATGAAATGGTCTGATCTGAATCGGGCTTCAGGGTTGCACTGAGGAGGGCGGTCGCATTGATGGCTCTTCCCAGCGCGGTGGTGGCAGAGGGTAATGTTCCGTGTATGCTCGTGATCTCCCTGACCGTATTGAGGGAGGAAACCACATAGGCGATGATATTCAGCTCGTTGCAGAGCGTTCGACCTATGAAATCTCTATTCTGCATAATAAATCACCTGCAAGTATGTTCAATAACCATTCCGAAGGAACAAACATTGTCAAGTATTTACCTGATAAAATCTCCGTAACGGTAGGCTTTCAGAAGCAACATTTTTTACTTGTATAAAGTTTATTATAGCCGAGAATTCTCGCCTGATGAGAATTAAGATAATGATATAAATGCAGAACAGGCGCGTTCAGCCTGAGAGAGCCCGGTGTATTATGCCGGTTCTGCTCGTGTGTACTGAAAGGGCTGATGTCGCAAGGGGATATCCTGCGCTCGGATGATTATATCGAACCTGAATGAGCTCAATACTGTATGAAGGAGTGATCTATGTATCGAAGCATTCGTTTCATTCAATACGTTCTGCTTGCTGTTATCATTGGCATATCGAGTTGCGGAAGAGGCGGGCGGTGTGAGCTGGAGAGCGATCTCTTCTGGAAGAAGAAAGAGCACCCCTATCATCATCTTAATAGAATACTCGCCCCCCGGACGAAGCTCCTGTGGACCACCGGTCAGCATACGGCAACGCTGGTGCCCCTCGGAGCGGTGGGACCGTCGAAATATGTTTCTCGGCTCAGAGGGATAATCCAGAATACGGACATTTTCCCCGTTCTCACAGAGGCGATACAGAAGGGGGTGACGGTTATACTGGTGATCGGGGATGGTTTCGGTGCCTCCCATATGAGCCTGCCTGTCTATCTGAAGAGCGTGCTGGGTTCCGAGAAGACCCTCTTCGAGACGATCATGAATGAGGGGGTATGCGGTTTCTGTATGACGAACATGCACGAGCATCTCGTGACCGGTTCTGCAGCTGCGGGAACTGCCATCGCCTGCGGCAGGAAGACCTATGCTGGCGTTATCGGCCTGGATCATCGCGGCTATCCGGTTGAGAGCATGCTCCGCATTGCGGAGAAACTCGGCAGGCCGACCGGTCTTATCACCGATACTTCCCTGACTGATGCGACGCCTGCGAGTTTCTATGCCCATGTTGAGAGCAGACGCCTGAAAGCGGATATCGCCCGTCAGCTCGTCACAACGGATATTGAGGTTCTTCTGGGCGGGGGGGCATGCTATTTTATCCCCGAAGGGACCGCCGTACGGGACCATCCCGAGCTTGCGGATATTCACGTTGAGCTTGATGGGCCGTCAAGGAGGAGTGACGGGAGCGATCTCATCGGTGCCATGAAGAGGGCGGGATATTCGGTTGTCTCAACGAGAGGGGAGCTCCTCGCGGCCGGGCGAAGCGTGGCGAAAATATTCGGACTCTTTGCCGGAACTGAAATGAATACCTGCATCGACCGCGACGATGAGCATACCGGAGAACCGGATCTGAAGTTGATGACCGGTACGGGAATCGATATCCTTTCGAGGAGGGGGAGTGGTTTTTTCCTCATGATAGAGTGCGGCAATATCGATTACGATTCACACGCGAATGACGCCGGTGCGCTCATGAAGTCGCTCGATGAGATGAACGAGGTTTTGCGAATATGCTATCGCTATTATCGCAAACACCGAGAGAAAACCCTCCTGCTGTTTACTGCCGATCATGAAACGGGAGCACCGGCGCTGAGCTATTACAAGCTCGGCAAAAAGTGGCAGAAAGGGAAGCTCCCCTCCGGTGCCGCCTGGTCGACGAATATAGAGCTCTTTCCAATCGCAGAGCTTCGAAGGTTTATGAAGCAGAAGAGATCCTATCGGAAGATCTTCGAGCAGTCAGAAACCGCCGAGGAGCTCGTGAAGAATGTCAATTGCAATACGGATTTTCCGATTACCCTGAAGGAGGCTGAGCGTATTCTGAAGTACCGAATCGAGAAATGAGCATTGCCCGTTGGGAAGGGATGGATTGTTCCGCTGATCGCATACGGGGCGCCGGTCGATTACCGAAGGAGACACCCTCCCTGAGAAGCGAATTATTGAGATACTGCAGGGCGAGGATCTTGAAGAGTAGCAGAATTCTTCAGCATTTCAGACCCGTTCCGAGCATCGTCTCGATGGCAATGCCCCGCAATTCCTCGGGGAAAGTTATATACATAAAGAACTGCATGAGCTGTTCTTCCAGACCCTTCGGACAGGATTTACCGCATACGTTTTCCAGCACCTTTTTGTATTTAACCAGCCTCCCGCTGCTGTCGATATAGAGAATTACCCTGATATAGATGTATTCACATCTTCCACAGCTCATTCTCAGTTTAAATCTATCCAGTGCCGGGAAATATATCCCCCTGAGCCACTTGTCTTTTATCCCGCCCCAGCAACGAAACCGAGTATCGCCCAGCTCGTGCTCTTTGATAATCGGAATGTCCCCCCGGCGCTTATCATTATCGGAGGTTGTGCAGCCGGGGATGCAGCTCAGGAGTAATGCTATAAGAAGTGAGTTGAGTATTCTCACGGAAAGATTCCTCTCTTGCGGTATTGACACTTTTTTTAGATTATACCGCTCTTCGACACACCCGTCAACCACTATGCGCTGTGATGATATATTTCATTTTCTCTTGCATGCAATCTTGTTTTTAAAAGTGATGTAATTACCATTATGCCACCTCCGTTTGATTGAAT
>CAZZCF010000022.1:0-40957 GCA_964652955.1 uncultured Leptospirales bacterium | reverse complement strand
GAAATATTTTCATTGGTATAATTGGTAAATAATGAATCATTGCAAAATTTTCAAATAAATATAAATTATTTAAATCCACCATATAGCTTAAAAAATCTAAATCCCTTTTATTAAATATAGTACAATAGTATTCACCTTACACTCAGCCTCTGGAATTTGCCAGCAATCATATGGCTTAGTTGTGTTTTGAAATAGAAAAAAACGAGTAACGGATTTCGAGCGTGCTGAGCACGGACGCTCGAATGTGCTGAACACGATGTTCGAATGCAGCGACATGCACGGATGCATACAAGGCGCTGCCCGGCGCGTCCACGGATATCAAGAGCCTGTCAAAAAAAAGGGCAATTATCCAGTTTGGTAAACTGGAAATTTCCCTCTTTCACAAAGAGGTCTGTTTGCAAATACTCAATCGAATTGGAAAAGACTTGAGTTCGAACTCACTCCCTTAACACAACCACCGTGACCCCGTCGCCCCCTTCGCCCTGCTCGCCGGGGCGGTAATCGCTCACGTAGGATGAGTATTTCAGGTTTTCCCGCACCGCCTCCTTGAGGGCTCCCGTGCCGTGCCCGTGAATGATTACAGCGGAAGGAATGCCGCTCCGAACCATCCGGTCGAGCTCCGCGTCCATACTGCTCAGGGCCTCATCCACCCGCTTCCCCCGCAGGTCGATGGTGTTGTACTGTGTCTGAACGGTGAGGGGGATCATCTTTGCTCCTGAGACAACACCGGCCGCTTCCTTCTTTCTCTCTCTTTTCGGCTTCCTCCCTTTCCCCCCGGGCAGCATGTATACGTCTTCGAAGGGGAAGCGTGACTTGATGGCGTTTCCCAGCAGAACCTGAACGCTCCGGTCGGATCGGTCGACGCTCTCGACCCTCCCGGTTTTCCCCAGGGAGAGGATGAACACGTCTTCCGAATCGGCTTCTTCGGGATCGAAGGGGCGATATCCCTCGGGAAGGCTCTTGACGCTGCTCTCCCTGATCTTATCGGTGATATCGCCCTCCATCGCCGCGAGCTCCTCCTGCAGCTCTCCGGCCTTTCTGATGTCAGCCTGCTGAAGGGAACGTATACGCCCGGCGACCTCCTCCCGCTTCTGCTTCAGCTCCTCGAGGAAGGCGATCCCCCGCTCGATCTTGAGCTCCTCCTCCCTCTGCTCAAGCCGCCGAAGCTCCTTCTCGTAGCGCTCCTTTTTCTGCCCGAGCTCCTCCCGCAGGCGAGCGATCCTCTCCCGCTCTTCGGAAATCTCCTGCTCGTACTGCTGCATCTTCTCAATGAGCGCCTCCGTCGATATCTCCCGGCTGTCGAGGAGCTCGGCCGATCGGCCGATGATCCGGTCGGCTATTCCGTAGGACTTCGCGATCTCGATTGCGTAGCTGACGCCCGGGATGCCGATGGTGAGCCGGTAGGTCGGCCTGAGTGTCTCCCGGTCGAAGGAGACCGAGGCATTCTGGAACCGCCCGTCCGTGGAGGCGAGCTCCTTGAGCTCGGCGTAATGCGTCGCCACGACGATCTTTGCACCGCTCGTGATAAGATCCTCAAGTATCGCCTGCGCGAGGGCCGCTCCCTGCCGAGGATTGGTGCCCACCACAATCTCGTCGATGAGCAGGAGTGTCCCTGAATCGGCGGCCTGCAGCATTTCGTTTATAATGACAATCTGCCCCGAGTAGGTCGAAAGTGAACGGGCGAGGCTCTGTTCATCGCCGATATCGGCCAGGATGCTCGAGAAGATGCCGATGCGTGAGTCGGGGCCCGCGGAGAGGTGCAGGCCGTGCATCGCCATGAGGCTCGCGAGACCAATTGTCTTCAGGAGGACGGTCTTTCCACCGGTATTGGCCCCCGAGATTATCAGGCAGGTGTAGTCGCGGCCGAGGGTGATATCGTTCCCCACCACCGTCTCGGGCGTCATGAGTGCGAGGAGGGGATGCCGGGCGCCGTGGAGCTCGATGACCGGTTCCTCGGCGATCTCGGGCGCGCTCCCCTTCGTGTCGATGCTGAAGCGCGCCGACGCCTGAAGCAGATCGAGATACGAGAGGAGGTGTTGATTGTTCCGCAGCTCCTCCGATGCGGCCCCCACGGCTTCCGAGAGCTTTTTCAGGATTCGGTGCGTTTCGACCTGAAGCTCCAGCTCCGACATGATGAGCCGGTTGTTCGGCTCCTTGATGCTCTCCGGCTCGATGTAGAGGGTGGCGCCGCTTGCGGAGACATCGTGGACGGTGCCGTCGAGCCTGCTCCGCTGCGCCGCCTTCACCAGCAGCACGTACCGCTCGTTTCTGCTGGTAAACATCTTCTCCTGCAGCACCTGCGCCATGGCCGGCGCGTAGATGATATCGTGCAGCTTCTTTTCGATCTCCTGCTTGATGCCGAATATGCGGTCGCGCAGGCGCCGGAGCGCCGGATACCGCTCCAGGTTTATCTCCGCGGTGTCGGTCAGGGAGGTGATGATGATATCACCGATGCGGGCGAGCGGATCCATGAGACCCAGCTCTTCGCGGAGGAGCGGCAGCTCATCCCGGTTTTTCTGCAGATAGGCCCGCATCCGGTTCGATGCGATGATAAAGCTCCGTATCCGGAAGAGATCCTCTATCTTCAGGATGCCCCCCTTCGCGGCAAGCTCGAGATGCGGCTCGATATCGCTTATCCCGCCGAAGTCGGGTGATTCCTCGCGCGATATGAGCTCCTTCAGCTCGCTTATCTTGCCGATCTGCAGTGAGCTCTCCGCGGGCGTGAGTGGGCACATCGCGCTCACCCGCTGCTGACCCGGTATCGTCTCGCATCGGCGGTGAAGCTCATCGAGTATCTGGTTCCACTCCAGGACGTCCAGAACACGGGTTGATAGGGATTGCCTGGTCATAACCGTTCGCCATAGATGATAATCGTCCCCATCACCCTAAGCTTGAAATGGCGCCGGTCAAGGATTAAATTGGTGTGAGGTATTATTATATCATTGACGTCGTGGAGTGGTAGGAACTCGATGCCGCTCGTAAATAGTGATTAGTGACAAGTGACGAGTGATCAGTTTTTCCACTGTTACAAGTTACCTGTTACCCGTCACAAGTCACAAGTAACAATAATAAATATCTGCGTTAATCTGCTGTTAATTCTTTAAAGATCCGAGGAAAAGTCTTATGGCAAGAAAATATCTTGCAAAGCCGGTCGGCATCGCTATGCTAATCGGCATCTTCATCCCTGCAGCGTTTGGCATCGTCGGAAGCAAATCCGCGGATAACAAGGAGCTTCAGGTGACCGTATCATTGCCGGAGTCGGTTAAAAAGATATCGCTCTCCCTTGAAGAGCCGCTCTGTATTATGCCTCTGGGCGTGCGGTAATTTTTAAGCTCATTTCACCGGTCCTGCTGATCCGTCTATAAGCAGGCCTATAGGCCGAGAGGAAGCCGCGGCAATATCGGGGGTGACGGTTCACCCATCTGCCATCAGCCGGGATCATCGGGTTTCAGATAGGCGATGGTCGCTCCCCAGTTCCCCCCCTCGTCGTGAAAGCGTGAGATGTTAACGTTTCGCTCAAGCTCGGCGATGACCATACGCTTGAGAACCGATCGCCCCTTGCCGTGCACTATTCGTATTCTCGGCAGGCCCTTTTCGCGCGCGCTCTCTATGAAGTCAAGGAGGAGCGCCTTTGCATCCTTCGGGTGAAAGGGGTGCAGGTCCAGCTCGTCGTGCAGCTCGATTTTATGTATATCGTTCTTATCACTCATTGTGCGGTTAAGGGGACTGGCACCTGGATCACGGAACCGTCAATACGGAGTGTAGTGTTGGTCATTGATAAAATAATGTCCACTACAAAAAGAGATTGATTTTTCTCCTTCCGGCTGTTAGCTTTGCTTCCATTCGCTTTTGTCCATTTTATCCGAAGGAGGATATACATGGTTCAAAGAGTAGCTGAAGGTGTGATGAGCACTAAGAAGAGGTTTCTGGGGTTCGTGGCCGGTGTTTGTATTCTCTGCTTTTCGGCGGGTTATCTGATTGCCGCTCAGCCGCATATGCAGGCTGCGCTTCAGCATCTGAATAGCGCAAAAGCGCAGTTGCAAAAAGCCACATCCAATAAGGGTGGGCATCGCGTGAAGGCGATTTCCCTTGTGAAACAGGCAATTGATGAAGTGCAAAAGGGTATTGCGGCAGGAGATTAATAACGTCCTCTGCTTATAACAAAGGGTGTTTATACCTTTTGCAGTGTTGCGCTGTGCACCTGTCCCGGTAAAGCGGGACAGGTGTTTTATACGTGCGGGGTGGAAAATAACCGGAGCTTTTTCGGAGAGGGCGTGTTTTTTCATCTTTGCAATAGAGAACATTTTGATTTCAGCAGAATGCGTGAAACACTTATTGATTGTTTTCTCAGCCGACTGAGGAAGCGGGGATTCTCAGAATGCGAATATGTTCAAACACCGCAATAATGAATTCACTGTACAATACCCGCAGTGTTCCGATGCGGATAAAACATGTCGCATTTTGTTATTGACATATCATTTTCGATAAACACAAGAAGAAACTGACGGATTATTCCCGGTCCCGGGGATGAAATATATAATAGTATGCGAACAACTGTTTTTGTTGTGTTTCTATGGAAAAAACGAAGGCATATCTCTTCGACTTTGACGGAACGCTCGTGGATACCATGGAGGGCTTTGCCGACATTGCGGCCGAGGTGATTCACCGCTATCATCCCGAAATAAGCGCAGAGGAAGCGCGGCGAAAATATCTCGATACCTCCGGTGTTCCCTTCTTTCAGCAGCTTGAGATACTCTTTCCCGGAGATCCCGATAATGCTGAAAAGGCGAGTATTTTTGAGGAGACGAAGAAGGAGGGGTTTTTCAGTGCGAGCTTTTCCGATGATGTTCGCTCTACGATCTCGACGATCCGCGAGCGGGGTTTTGTCGCCGGCGTCTCATCGAATAACTTTCAGCATCTCGTTGACGCCTTCGTCGAGCGGGAAGGGCTGGTCTTCGATATCGTGCTCGGATTCCGGGACGGTTTCGAAAAGGGCGCCCCTCACTTCAATTACGTGATGCAGCGCTTTTCGCTCGGCCCGGATCAGCTCACCTTTGTCGGTGACTCGCTGAAGGATGCGGAAAAAGCGCTGAACAATAACATTCGTTTCATCGGTCTGTGCGGTACCTTCAATCGCGAGGATTTCCTCGCTCTTGATGAGCACATTATCACCCTGAACAATATAAAGGAGCTGTTAGCGCTATGAGAGCGGTAGTTTTGGCTGCGGGTATCGGGAGCAGGCTGGGAGAGATGACCAGGAACATGACGAAGGGGCTGGTTTCCGTCTGCGGGAGGAAGCTGATCGATTACCTCCTCGACTTCTTCGATCTGGATGCGTTTGATGAGATACTGGTTATCGGAGGGCACTATTACGACGATCTCAGGGAGCATATCGAGGGGAAGCAGATCCCGCACGTAAGAACGGTTAAGAACGAGCAGTACCTGAAGGGAAACATCTATACGCTCATGCGGGGGCTCAGGGAGTTTTCGGGCGATTCCTTTCTGATCACGAATGTCGATCACATCTATCCTCCGATACTCTTTGAGCGGATGCGGCAATCCTTTGATTTCATCACTGCCATGTGCGATTTCGACCGCATGCTCGGTGACGATGATATGAAGGTCAAGCTCCGCGACGACGGGAAGTCCGTGGCATCCATCAGTAAAGAGCTGACCGATTTTGACTGTGGCTATATCGGAATGACCTATATTGACAGCTCGATGGAGGAGGCATACCGGAATGCAATTGATGGTGCTCTGGCGCGTTATGGCGATAAAGCGGTGGTGGAGAATGTTTTACAGGTGCTCGCCGAGAGTGTCGATGCCACGCCCCGTATCTGCGATCTCACCGGCATCGGCTGGTACGAGATTGATACGGAGGAGGATCTCCTGAGAGCCGAAAAGGAGATACTGAGAAACGAATACTTTCGGTAGGGGGAGCACCGCAGCGGATACGCTACCAGATGAAGAGGAGCGGATTGATGGTCTTTCCGTGTCGACTCATCGAAAAGTGAAGATGCGGCCCCGTTGACCTTCCCGTTGAGCCCACCGCCCCGATAATGGTTTTTTTGGTTACCCACTCTCCCCGCTTCACCCGAATCGAAGAGCAGTGACCGTACATTGAGATATACCCGTCCCGGTGCTGAACGGTTATGGTTAAACCGTAGCCGTCGTGCCACTTTGCCTCCTGCACGATACCCTCTGCGGCGGGGTAGATGGGAGTTCCCATTCGGGCCTGTATATCGACCCCGTTATGAAAGGCAATCACCCGGAAGAGGGGATCGAATCGGTTGCCGTACAGCGAGGTCAGGTGGCCCCTGACCGGCTTCTGAAAAAAACGGCGAACATTGTAGAGCCGCTGCAGCCACCGGCTGACAATGACCGGCCTGGCGTTCCTGAAGAAGGCGAAGCGGATGTCGTCGAGCGAGATGAGCTCGAAGATCGAATGACGATAATCGCCGAATGCCTCGTTCACCCCGAGAAGGTTCGCCATCCGCGACACATCTCCGGCATCGTCGACCGCTACCAGCGTGCCGTTATCTTTGGGGATGACGATGGTCAGTCCCTCCTGCCCGATGAGCGTTTTGAGAAAGGGATTCGCGGCGATGAGCGTGTCCAGGGAGATATTATAACGCTTGGCGATATTCCAGAATGATTCACCATTTCTCATCGTATGAAATCGCAGCCCGGTCCCGATATCGTAGGGATAGCTCTTGAGGAGAGCAATGTATGCCTCTTGGGAAGTAAATACGGGGAAGCCGTCCCTGATCGTATAGCTCTGTGGATCGACTTCTATGGGGTTCTTAACTATTGCAGTGATAATGTTGCCGAAGAGGAATATGGCGGCAGTGACCGTTACAAATGCTTTTACCCATGTTGATGCCTGTCGTATCTGATAGTTGGTAATCGGCAATCCGTTCATTCATGCTTCCCCAGCTCTTTCGATTTTATGGTCGCTCGTTCAACTGCATCCATGACAATGCCTGCGAAGCCGGCCCGTTCCAGTATATGTACAGCGTCAATGGTGCTTCCGCCGGGCGAGGTAACCCGTCCCCGCAGCACAATGGGCTCCTCTCCGCTCTCGAGAACCAGTCGCGCTGCCCCGGCAATGGTCTGGGCGGCGAGAATGATCGCCTTGTCCCGCGGTATGCCCATTTTCACACCCCCATCGGCCATTGCCTGTATGAGGGTGAAGCCGTAGGCGGGGCCGCATCCGGACAGTGCCGTTACCGCATCCATGTGCTTCTCCGGCAGCACCAGAACGGTTCCGAGAAGGGTGAATATCTCCCTGACGATTTCTATCGATTGATCGTCAGCGTTGCGTGCTGATATAACTGACATCCCCTCGCCGATGAGCGCGGGGGTGTTCGGCATAACCCGTACGATTCGCTTGTCCGTTCCGATGCGATTCCCAATATCGTTGATGCTTACGCCGGCTGCGATCGATACG
Organism: uncultured Leptospirales bacterium; assembly: GCA_964652955.1. Classification (GTDB taxonomy): domain Bacteria; phylum Spirochaetota; class UBA4802; order UBA4802; family JAKQUI01; genus CAZZCF01. The sequence continues at coordinate 33,507 of CAZZCF010000022.1, read as the reverse complement.
ATGAGCTGATCGGCAATGAGCTCCTTTATATCGACGAGTATCGAGGGGAGAACATCGGGCTTCACCGCGAAGATAATGGTATCGCATTGCTTCACCAGATCTTCCAGACGCCCGGCAATGGTAATGCCGTACCGGTCCTGTATGCTCTTCAGTTTTTCCGTTTCGATATCGTAGCAGATGATTCTGTCTGCAGCGATTGCCTGCGACAGACCGGCTATGATTGCACTCCCCATGTTGCCGGTACCGATACACCCGAATACCCTGTTGCTGAGAACATCCATCTCAGAAACTCCTCTGCCAGGAATAGCACTTTGCATTCACCTCGGAACGGTGAATACCCGTACCGATCACTTCCCGTTCAGGAGCGATCGGAGCGTTCTTGTTGACGGTTATTACTGTTATCTTTCGAGGAAATGCCCTGCTGATACCCTTTACGGCACTGTGGCTCCTCTTATAATAGTCACTGACACGTATGCATTTTATCTGAAGAGACGGAGAGCAAGAATGCACTTCCCGCAGGGGAATCATGTATGGGGACCTGAAATAACCGGCATGTACATTGATCAGCAAATTACCAATTCCTTTTTTATCGGATAGTGCGCCCACCGCGACACGATCTCACGCATGCCCGCATGTACAGAATGTGCGAAAAATAGCTGGCCGGGGGACATTTATTAGTGTTTTCTGGAGGCCCCCTCTGTACCGCTCTCCTTCCTGAGACGAGAATATCACATGTCAAACCTGCGTCAACTACCTTTTCGGCAAATAGGAGGGATTCTCCGGGTCCTGGGAAAAGATTTTTTGTTGACTCATAGGGGATTATCTGAGTCTCATATGCTAAGGTTGCAGAGCACCTGCAGCGTGCTGTGCGGTCGTTTCTTGAATACAGGATCTGGATACAGGAAAATGTTCGATAATAAGATAGTGCTCTCCCTTCTCCCCCTGATTATCGCAAACGGGATTATGATTATTCTGCTCATTGCTTTCGCATTCGTTTATCCCCGCCGGGAGAGAACCCAGGAGGTTACCGATAAGATGCATCCGACATTTATCGGGGTCTTTCTGATGGAATACTGGTACTGGCTGACATCGCCCTTTATCAGGCTCTTCATACTGCTCAGAGTGACGCCGAACATGCTTACCGGCATCTCGCTGATTATCTCCCTCTTCTCCGGTTATTTTTATATGAAGGGAGACTTCGCGCTCGGGGGCTGGATGCTGATAATCAACGGTGCCCTGGATACGCTTGACGGGAAGCTCGCCAGGACGATCAATCTGGTGACCCGGGAGGGCGCTTTCTTCGATTCCTGTTCCGATCGGTACGCTGAAGGCTTTGTCTTCATGGGAATCGCTCTCTATTTCAGGAGCAGTCTCTTTCTCCTCTCCATGTCACTCTTCGCACTGATCGGTTCACAGCTGGTAAGCTATGCGAAGGCTCGCGGTGAAGCGGTGGGCGTTACAACCAAAAAGGGGCTCATGCAGCGGACAGAGCGGGTCTTTCTCATTGCCATTGTTTCGGTATTCATACCTTTCTTGAGTGCTCTTCTCTCATCCTGTCATTTAAGACCGGATCTCCCCATAATTGTCGTTATAGTGCTCCTGGCGGTTCTGACCAACTATACTGCTGCGGTAAGGATAGTGGTGCTCTTCAGGGAGCTGAAGAGGGGGAAATCCTAGGCCTCAATTGACCAGCATTCTGCCACGGCGTCGCATCAGGGTGCGAGGGAATCGAGGGGCGATACGGCGTTCCCCTTCTCGTCGTACAGCTCGCCGCCGAGTGAGGTAATGTATACGTTGGTATATGCTCGCGACTCCCATTTGAATACTATTCGGTTGTTCGAGTCGAGTATGGTCAGGTTCCTCCCCCGCCTCTCCGACCTGAGCTTTTCGTGAAGGTAGCAAATCCGGTTGTTTCTTATCGTCAGGATCTTCTCGCCTTTTCTGTTGAAGGTGTTTACGGAGATATTGGGAAATTTCTCGGGGTAGGGAACCTCCTTCGCGATGAGATAAAAGGTGTCATCGAGCTCCTCCCCGACGATAATCTCATTGCTCAGAATATCTTCGCATTTGTAGTTGTGATAGGCGTTTATTCGTGTTGTCGTTGTGCGTATGGCCATAGCAGGTGCTGATCCGTTTCGCTCCTGCCGCGTGCTCCGAAGCTCACCGCTGCACGCGGATATTATACTGCAATTAATAAGGATCGCTGCCCCTTTTTGTAAAGTGAAAAATGGAGTGATTCATCCCCTCTCGATGCTGCGAGAGCGCCGGCAGCCCGCTGCGGAGTCATTTATTATCCGTCTCTCGGAATAATTTCCTTGCCATTTTAGTTCTCCCGATATATTCTTTGTTTCCCTTCGAGGTGTAACGGATATCGCCATATGATGCCGTACTGGTGCTTCATCCAAGCCACCCATTTCTTCGACAAGGAGGTATGCAGTTGCCATGGAAAGATTGGGCAATCATCTTCTAGCAGAGCTCTTTAACTGTGATGAGAAGTGCCTCAATAATCTCGAGTGGATCGAGAATGCGCTTCTCGGCGCTGCCAAAATTTCCCGCCTGACAGTGATAAATCACTTTTTCCACGAGTTCAGTCCCTACGGTATCAGCGGGGTGGTGATAATTGCCCAGTCACATCTTACCATACATACCTGGCCTGAATACGGCTATGCTGCCGTTGATATCTTCACCTGCTGCGAGAGAGATGTCCGGAAGTCGATTGATTATCTGAAAGAGGCTTTCAGCGCCGAGCGCGCTCTGGTCTATGAGCTTCAGCGGGGAGTGCTTCCTGAAGCTGTTCAGGGCAAGGGGGTGCCTCGCGTCGTTCCCGGTATATAACGATGGAATTGATTGACTGGCTCGTTCTTATCACCTATATCATCCTGGTTATAGGGATGAGCTATCTCATCGGCAGAAAACAGAAAAATCAGGAGGACTATTATCTCGGAGGCAGGCGGATCGGGGCCTGGCAGGTCGGCTCATCCCTGATGGCCAATCAGGTGAGCGCCATCAGCCTCATCGGCGCGCCGGCATTTATAGCAATCAGGGCGGAGGGGGGGCTCACCTGGCTTCAGTACGAACTTGCCGTTCCGCTCGCAATGATCTTTATCATCGCCTTTCTCGTTCCCCTGTTCTGGAAGACGGGCGGCATCACTATCTACACCTATCTGGAGCGGCGGTTTGGTCTCGCCGCCCGGACGCTGGTCGGCATGATATTTCTCGTCAGCCGCTCGATGGCAACCGGCGTTGCGCTCCTGACCACCTCGATAGTCACCAGCGTCTGCATCGGCCTGGGGCTTCCCGAGACGATAATCATAATCGGCATCGTCTCACTCGCCTATACGGCGCTCGGGGGCATTACCGCTGACATATACTCCGATATCATTCAGCTCATCGTGCTGTGGCTCAGCTCGATCGTGTGCATTGTGATCCTGCTGAACCTGCTGAACGGCGAGGTCGCCTTTCTCGGTGACACTTCGAGACTCACGGTTTTTGACTTTCGGTCAACCGGCCTCGGCGACGGGAAGACCTTCTCATTCTGGCCGATGCTCTTTGGCGGTCTGTTTCTCTATGTCTCCTATTATGGATGTGATCAGAGCCAGGCACAGCGGCTCCTGGCTACGAAAGATGGCGCTCAGGCCGGTGCCGCGCTGCTGATCAATGGCATCTTTCGGTTCCCCCTGGTGCTGACCTACTGTGCGGTTGGCGTTCTCATCATCCCCTTTCTGGTGCAGGCGCCGGAGCTGGCTCGGGAGGTCGAGGCGATGAAGCCCGATTATCTGATGCCGCTGTTCTTCGTACGCTATATCCCGGCAGGCCTGCTCGGAATTATCGTGGCAGGCATCTTTGCCGCATCCATGTCGAGCCTCGACTCGGCCATCAACTCGCTGAGCGCCTCTACCTGGCAGGACTTTCTGATAAAAATCTTCCCCTCGCTTGAGGATATCCCCGATCTGCGAAAGGTGTTCTATTCGCGCGGCATTACGGTTTTCTGGGGAGTGCTCACCACCATCTTTGCGATTCTCCTCTCGGGAGGTACGGAGACCGTCATTGAGCTGGTAAACAAGATCGGCTCGGCCTTCTACGGCCCCATTGCGGCCGTTTTCTTTATCGGCATTGTCCTCAGGGTGAATCAGCGGGCTGCCCTCGGAGGATTCTTCTGCGGATTCTCCGTGAATATACTGCTCTGGCTTTTCTGTAAAGAGGTTTCCTGGATGTGGTGGAATCTGACAGGCTTTTTCTTCACCTTCGCCGGCGCCCTTGTCCTGTCCCCGCTTGTCGGCGGAACGACACAACAGAAGCCGGCGATTGAACGGGCGGCGCCCGCAGTGTGGAGATATGCCCTTTATCTCTTCCTCTGGTTTGTGGCGATTCTGCTCGTCTGCCTTCTGCTCGAGTACGCGCTCCCGAATTAGCGGGGGAGATTGGCGAGGAGAAACGGTTCAGTACCCGGACATCTCCCTATGCACGGGTATCCACTCTGAAGCCCTTCCGTATCCCCTTGGAAATGCCCTCCTGCCGGACGCTTTTCTTGATGATCTCCTCTCCCCTGTCGACGTTAACCTGCTTTGCGTATTTTTTGATGTTTTCGGTAATAGTCCTGGGGATCGGATTGGCGCCTGCTACCTTTTCAATGGCCATAAAAAACCTCCCTTTTTTTATGGTGTAAAAAGTGTACTACATCCGCGATTGTTTTTCAAGGAAAAAATACATGATTTTTTTTGCCCCTTGTAAAAAAAGAGCGGTATACCGGGTAAGTATTAAGATTCCGTTTTGTAACCTCCTATAATAGTCGCTGTACATTTAAGGATCTGTCTTTGAAAAAACAAAAGACAGATCCTTAAATCTTCTTTTTTTGTTCCCCCGGGAAAATCTCGAAGCGTCCTGTCGTTTCTCAGAATCCCAGCTCCAGCGGCATGAGCGCAACGGTGAACTTCGTCAGGCTCGGACGATAGTCTAAAATTGTCGTCACCCTGCAGACCGAGGTCGAGGCCGTGCAATTGACGCAGAAACCGGTTTTGACGCAGGGGGTGTCCAGTCCGAGCCGCTTGCAGTTTCTCGGTGTGGCGATATTCCTGATCCGCCAGAGCGCTTCATCGATATTGCTCGCAACCTTGTTTATCCCGACAAAGGAGATAACATGGCCGGGGCCGAAGATCATCGAGGCGACCCTGTTGCCAATACCGTCGATGTTGCACAACTGGCCGCTGACGGTGATGGCGTTGGCACTGGTGATGAAATAATCAGCATGGAGCTGCTTTCGGCGCATGGCCAGCGATTCTTCGAAGTCCCCGGTATCCCAGTGATCGAATACGGTATTTCCCCGCTCTTTCAGATAGGTGTCTATCTCGAGCTGCCTGACGGTTACCGAACCGCCGAGACCCACCGAGCTCTCCACCGGAATGGTGCTGTCGATGAAGCCGGCCACATCCTCCTTCGAATGCAGAATGACTGCCTCGAATTCCCTCTTCTTGAGATTGTCTCTCACGGACTCCAGCATGCGCAGTGTGTGCCATGCGGTTGCCTCTTCATATGGCATTAGAGGAGTACCTCCTGTTTTATGATCATCGATTTTTCCTCCTCTTCGGGTTTGACCCGGTAGAGGATACCGTTCTTATCGGCAATGAGGCTTCTGGCCTGCAAGAAATCACGGTATTCCGATCGGACGCTGCAGACCTTCACCAGGAGGGCGCCGGCGAGCTTCGCCCCCCGGACGAATATATCGTTATCACGCTTGAACTTCTCCTCGACGGTCTCCTCTCGCTTCGGCGAGAAGGTGGGGATGAAGACAATCTGCGCGCCGAGCTCCTTCATTGCGGTAAAGCTCTCATCAAGAAAAACATCCGCACAGATGAGCACGCCGAAGGTTATGCCGGCGGCGGAGAATACCGTGAAGGCAGTGCCGGGCGTTATTTTCCCCTCTTCGGCAAAGAAGAGATTCCGTTTCCTGTAGAACCCGAGCGGTGTGCCCCGATCATATACGAAGCTGGTGTTGTAGAGATTCCCCTTCACCGGTTCCGGAGTCGTTCCGCCGATGATAACGGTGTTGAGCGTTCGCGAGAGCGTTTCGATTCGCATGAGCTGCCGCCTGAAGCTGTGAAGGGACAGCGTGTGATTGCCCAGCCGCCTGTTGACGAAGAAGTATTCCGGGAAACAGATGAAGTGGGGCGCATACTCGCGAATCGAGCGTGAATCGGCGTGAGAAATGCAGGTGCCAATAGGTTTCTGATAGAGTACGATTTTTATCTTTCTCATGGGCGCCGGGGTGCTCTCTCGGTTGATGCTGCACATGGTGTGAAATGAAATGATTTCATAGCACACTATCATCTCGTCGAGTGGATATGTCAAGAAAATGACAGGGCGCTTCGCTGCATCTGCCCGTTGAAATTTGTGCTTGCTATATTACTCTGATTGCTGATATCATACCTGCCATCTTCCCGGTTCGTGCGGATTGATGAAAGATAAAGGGTCAGATCATATAACAAAACATACTGAGGATGGTAATGGCCAGAATAAAGCGATTCAATGTCGTTCCGCTTCTCCCTGAGAAACTTCAGCCGCTCATGTCCATTGCGAAGAATCTCTGGTGGGTATGGAACTTTGAAGCTATCGAGCTTTTCAGGAGACTGGATGTCGAGTTATGGCGGGAGATGGACCACAACCCTGTCGCGCTGCTGGGCAATCTCGATCAGCGATACCTCGATCAGGCTGCTGAATCCGAGAGCTTTATCGCTCACATGGAACGGGTCCGTGAGGAGCTGGAATGGCATCTGACGAAGAGGTCGTGGTTCGAAGATAACTGCAAAGAAACCGACGCACAGATAGCCTATTTTTCGGCGGAGTTTGGCATTCACGAGTGCATGCCCGTCTACTCGGGAGGCCTCGGGGTTCTCGCCGGTGATCACTTGAAATCTGCGAGCGAGCTGGGCCTGCCCTTTTACGGTATCGGTCTCCTCTACCGCATGGGTTATTTCCATCAGTATCTCACTGTCGATGGCTGGCAACAGGAGCGTTTTCCGGAGAACGATTTTCACACCATTCCGGTCACCCTCCAGCGGGATGAACAGAACCGACCGATAACTATCGAGATTGAGCTCCCCGGCCGTCAGGTCTTTGCGCAGATATGGGAGGCAAAAGTCGGTCGGGTGAACCTCTACCTTCTCGACACGAATACCGACCAGAATGCTCTGGAGGACCGGACCATAACCGATCAGCTCTACGGCGGCGATCTCGAAATGAGAATAAAGCAGGAGATGCTGCTCGGCATCGGCGGTGTCAGAACGCTCAAGGCGATGGGGAAAAACATCACCGTGTACCACATGAACGAGGGACATTCCGCCTTCCTCACCATCGAGCGAATCCATTCGGCCATCGGCGATGGGTTGCGTTTCAAAGAAGCGCTCGAATATGTGATGTCCAATACGGTCTTCACGACTCATACGCCTGTTCCCGCGGGAATTGATCGCTTCCCTCCGGAGATGGTTGATAAGTATCTCTCGCACTATTATAAAAAGCTCGGAATTTCCCGGGAGGAGTTCCTTGCGCTGGGACGGGAAAACCCGACGGACAAGAGTGAAACCTTCTGCATGGCCATACTGGCGCTTCGAACGGCAGCCTTCTGCAACGGAGTGTCCGAGCTTCACGGTCGGGTTTCGAGGAACATGTGGAGGAGCATCTGGCCCTCGCTCCCCGTTCACGAGATTCCCATTGAGCACATTACCAACGGTATTCAGATCCTCTCGTGGACCTCCGACGAGATGATGCGGCTCCTGAATCGATACCTGGGCCCCCGATGGATAGACAGTCCTGTTGACAGGGAAATATGGCTGTCAATCGATTCGATTCCGGATTCCGAGCTCTGGCGCTGTCGGGATCGCCTGCGCGAGCGGCTTGTCGGTTTTACAAGGCGGAAGCTGCGGGAGCAGCTCATATCCCGCGGTGTTCCGAAGACCGAGGTCATGATGGCGGACTCCGTTCTCGATTCGGAGACCCTCACCATCGGCTTTGCGCGGCGCTTTGCGACCTACAAGCGGGCAACGCTCATTCTGCGAAATATGGAGCGGCTCGAAAAGCTCCTCCTCAACAAGGATCGCCCCATTCAGATTGTCTTCGCCGGGAAGGCGCATCCCCGTGACAATATGGGAAAGGAGCTGATAAAGCACGTGGTTCATCTCGTCAGGGACGAGCGCTTCAGGAACAAGATTGTCTTTCTCGAAGACTATGATATCAATATCGCGCGGTATCTCGTTGAGGGCATCGATATTTGGCTGAACACCCCCATTCGACCGAAAGAGGCCTCGGGTACAAGCGGCATGAAGGTCGTGCCCAATGGGGGGCTCAATATCAGCGTGCTCGATGGGTGGTGGAGTGAGGGATATAACGGCGATAACGGTTGGAGCATCGGAAAGGGAGAGGAGTACGAGGATCTCGATTATCAGGATGAGGTGGAGAGCCTTGCGCTGTACGATATCCTCGAAAATGCGGTCATTCCCATGTTCTATGATCGGGGTGCCGATGGAATACCCCGCGAGTGGGTGAAAACGATAAAAGAGTCGATGAAGTCCCTCTGCCCCCAGTTCAATACGAACCGCATGGTCCGTGAATATACGGAGCGGTATTACCTCAATGCTCACCGGAATTATCGGGGCATGGTTGAGGATAACTATCGGCGGGCTCGGGAGATCGCCGCCTGGAAGGAGCAGGTCTCGGCTGCATGGAAGAAGGTTGCGATAAAGGACCTGATCTTCGGTGACGAACAGGAGATCTCCGTCGGCTCGAAGGTCAAGGTCAAAGCGGTGGTGGATCTGGGCGACCTGTCCAACGAGGATGTGCAGGTTGAGCTCTACTTCGGCTCGCTGAATCCCGATGGCGAGATTGCAGAGGGAGCATCGCTTCCCATGTTCATTACCGATGAGCAGGAAGGCGGTGTCTATGTCTATGAGGGACAGATGCTCTGTCTGAAATCGGGACAGTTCGGATTCACCGTCCGGATCATCCCGATGCACGATGGCATGGCGCGAAAATTCGAATCGGGGCTCATTACCTGGGCCTGAGTGCCGGTGCGGTCTCTCCCGGCGTCGATGCGAGAGGTGAGTGATACCGATACAAAGGAAAAGGAGAGGAGGGGATGATGATATGTCCCAGATGCGGTAAGGAACTCGTTACATCAGAAATTGAGGATCAGACAGTCGAAACCTGTCAGGCCTGTAAGGGGATGTGGTTGGAGAAAAACCAGTTGAATTCTCTGCTCCTGGAGATCGGGGGCGATGTGGAATCCTGCTCCGTCGATGACAAACCGCACAGCGATAAGTACCCGCCCGTTACCTGTCCGCGCTGCAAGGATGTTACCATGAGAAAGATAAACTTTCTCGATTACTCTGATATCATACTCGATTATTGCGAAAAATGCGGCGGCTTCTGGCTTGACAGGGATGAGCTGGTGAAGATGAAGGACTATATCAGGAGCGTCGAGGAGGGGAGTCATCATGTCCGGGACCGGTCGGCGTATCATCTCCTGGTCAGGCTGAGCGAGATGGCCTATTCCCTCTTCAGGTAAAGGGGATGCGGTGCTCTCCGAAGGAGCGTTATTTCCGGCCCGACGATTCCTCCTGCAGCCGCCGAAAGAAAGCCGTCATGAATTCAGTTCTCTCTTCGGCCAGCCGGCGCCCCTCGGCGGTCATGATTCGATCCCTTATATACTGGAGCTTTACCGCGTACTCGCGATATGCCGTATCCTCTTCGGTATAGGCCTTCGTGGAGAGAATATCGATATCGCTGTTGTGAAGCTTCGCGCCGACCTCGCCGGAGAAGAGGAAGGCCCTGCCGATGCCGATTGCCCCGATGGAATCGAGCTTGTCAGCATCGAAGAGAACCATCGATTCGAGGGTCGATGGTTTTTCGCTGTTCCTGAACCGGTGTTCTCTGATGCACCGGGCGATATGCTGCGCCCGCCGCTCGTCGAGTCCGCAGTCTATCAGAAACGAATAGGCCCGCTCGCTTCCCAGCCGGGCGTGACAGAGCGATCCGGCGCTCCTGTTTTCATCTTCGCGGGCGATATCGTGCAGAATCGACGCGACGGTAACGATGAAGGGATCGGCTCCCTCGGCTTTCGCTATTCGTTCGGCGAGCGCCAGCACCCGCTGCACGTGATCCCATCCGTGACTTGATCTGAGATTCTTCATCTGCTGCCGGGCGAAGACAAGGGATTTTTCTATTATTTCACGCTCGATTGATTCTTCCGGGAAATGCATCTGTTCGTCTCTTTCTCCTGATGGATTATACCAGTACGACGGGAGGATTCTGTCAACCGGAATCTCATGATACCGGATTGGGAGAGCATCAGGGGGAAATATGATGTGCCCTCGAGGCGACACGTCGACTTTCTCCTGATGGATTATACCAGTCCTACAGGCGACACGTCGACGTGTCGCCTGTAGGACTGAAAATACCCAATCTCAGCAATTAGGATTGACAACGCAAAATGGCATAGACAGGCGACATGTCGGCATGTCGCCTGTCGGGCTGAACAACCGGGTAAAAATGCTGGTGGTGTCCAGCGGGGATGATTCGGAGGAGGTATCGCTTGCCGACACTCCCGAGGTGCAGAAAACTGCGAGGTTATTGTCTTTCATCGGGTGAATACCTTCACCTGCGGTGCGGGTCCCGGCAGCGGCGGCACGTACGACATCAATTTCTGGAAGGGTTCCTGTGAGAAGATTGCCGACAATAGGTACCGGTGCACCGTATCGAATGCTGAGAATGTTCCTCCCTTTACCTTTGCAATCAAAAATGGCCTTCCCTATATTAACGACAAGCTGCTCGAGGAGGCGACGGAGTAATACAGCGCCCGAAGGTATGCTGGAGAGATGATGATATGCCGCCGGTGGACAATCTGAGGGGATGTATCAGCCGATTTTTAGCAACGACATAAAAGCCTCCTGGGGAATATCCACGGAGCCGATCTGCTTCATCCGCCGTTTCCCCTCCTTCTGCTTCTCCAGGAGCTTCCTCTTTCTCGTGATATCGCCGCCGTAACATTTGGCGGTGACGTTTTTCTTGAGGGCGGATATGTTTTCCCGGGTGATTATCTTCGAGCCGATGGCCGCCTGCAGGGGGATGCGAAACTGATGCCGGGGGATGATATCCTTCAACCGCTCGATGATATCCCGTCCGCGCTGATACGCCTTGTCGCGGTGAACGATGAGGGAGAGGGCATCAACGATATCGCCGTTCACCAGGATGTCCAGCTTCACCATGTCTGCGGACCTGAAGTCTTTGAATTCGTAGTCGAATGAGGCGTACCCCCGTGACAGCGACTTCAGTTTATCGTAGAAATTAAAGACAATCTCGGCAAGGGGGATCTCGTAGCGGAGCTGTACCCTCGTTGCGTCGATATATTCCATATTCTGATGAATACCCCGGGATTCATTGACAACGAGTGTCATTATATTGCCGAGATACTGCACCGGCGTGATTATGGATGCGGCGACAATGGGTTCCTCGATGGTCTGGATGACGGCAGGATCGGGCATCTTCACGGGATTATCAATGATGAGCGTTTCACCTCTTCCGGTGATGACACGGTACTTGACGGTCGGTGCAGTGGTGATGAGGCCGAGGCCGAATTCACGCTCGAGCCGTTCCTGGACAATTTCCATATGCAGGAGCCCCAGGTAGCCGCATCTGAATCCGAATCCCAGCGCGTGTGAGTTTTCAGGCTCGTATATAAGAGAGGCGTCGTTCAACCGCAGCTTCGACAGGGCCTCCTTCAGATCCTCGTATTCGTCGCTGTAGACCGGATAGAGCCCGGAAAAGACCATCGGTTTGACCTCTTTGAAGCCCCTGAACGGTTCGAGGGTCGGGTTCCGCGCCTCCGTGATCGTGTCGCCGATTCTGGTGTTTTCGACCGATTTTATTCCCGCGATAATGTAGCCAACATCACCCGCCCGCAACAGCGCCCGCTTTTCCCGGTCGAGCCGGAAGACGCCCACCTCGGTGATCGTATACATCGTGCCGGTGGAGATCATCGTGATGACATCATCCTTTCTGACGGTGCCGTCGAAGAGCCTGACGGTAATGATGGCGCCCACATACTGGTCGAAGGTGGAATCGAATATAAGGGCCTTCAGCGGTTTGTCGGGATCGCCCCGGGGCGGCGGGATTATCTCGATGATTCCTTCGAGCAGCTCGTCGATTCCGGTCCCCTCCCGTGCGGAGATGAGGGGGGCGTGCCCGGGATCGATTCCGAGGCTGTTGCGAATATGCTCTCTGGTCTTTTCGATATCGGCGTTCGGGAGATCGATCTTGTTGATAACCGGTATTATTTCACAATCGTTTTCAATGGCCAGATAGAGATTGGCGATAGTCTGTGCTTCGACACCCTGCGTTGCGTCCACAACGAGGATAACACCGTCACAGGCGGCAAGGGCCCGTGAGACTTCGTAGGAAAAGTCAACGTGGCCCGGCGTATCGATGAGATTGAACAGATACTCCTCGCCGCTGCGGCTTCTGTAGTTGAGCGTGATGGCGTTTGACTTGATCGTGATTCCCCGTTCCCGCTCGAGCTCCATGGTGTCGAGCATCTGATCAACATATCCGCGGGGATTGACCAGATTGCACTTTTCGATGATTCGATCCGCCAGGGTTGACTTGCCGTGATCGATATGAGCGATTATGGAGAAGTTTCTTATATGATCCTGTTTCATTGCTTCACGGTTTCGCGCATCCGTTCATTCCGGAAGGCGCTCCTCTGTTTATACTGTGATGCCTGCTCTACGAAGAAATAGCGCGCGCCGTTCTGCGCAAGCACTTTTTGAGCACGAAGACGCCATTTTTTTGCGCGATTGCCACGGGGAAACTCCGGACTGCCCCTTCGCCGCTCCTCCTCGATTCCGGTGCAATCATTCGGGGGTTCGACGGTGCCCGGATGGCAGCAGCGATTTGTGGTGTTCGCCGAAGTTCAGGAGCAACCGCCTTCAGGCGACGGTTATCTCCCTGCAGTACTTGCTCAGAAGCTGGTTGAGCGAGAGATAGTACACTCGCTTCAGGTGGCTGTCGAGCGTGTCACGGATCTGTATCTGTTTCGCCGAGAGATCGGCGAGGTATATCAGCTCCCTGATGCCGGAGAGGATGTCGGCGGGCAGAAATTCACTCTGTATCCTGAGTGCCTGATTGAAGAGGGCGATGACCTTGCGGTACTCCTTCCGGTGAAAATATATTTTGCCTAATTGATTGCAGCCGTCGAGGACGCACCGTGCATTGTCCGTCTCCGATTCGTTGTGATCCTCGGCAGGATTGAGCTTGACGAGGCGAACGTAACAGGGGATGGCGCTCTGTACGTTGCCTTTATTGAACTGATACACATAGCCCAGCCGGTACAGCGCCATAATATAGTTCGGATCGATTTCGATTGCGTTCCGGTAGGCGTTAATGACGAAGTCGACATCTTTGCGGATGTTGAAATTGGATCCGAGGAGGAGCCACTTCTTCGGCGTGGGGGCCTGTTCCGTGTGGAGCTGACGGGCTTTGATGAAAGCCCGGTATTCATTCTCGTTGAGCTCATAAATTCGGTTCATCAGGCGGTTATATTCTCCGGTGACTTTTCGCCGATGTCTTCTCCGGGCGGTTGCGATAATATCTTCATAGATTTCTCTGGCGAGATCCTCGTATTCGATATCTTTCAGGAGAAAGGAGAGCCGTTCGTAACATCGTGCCAGGAGCACTTTGACCCTGAATGGAGCGTACTGCCGGTTGAGAAGATACCGCAATGCGCTCTTCGATTCGTGTAGTTTGTTTTCTTTATACCATTTGCGGGCGCTCCGATAGATTGCACGGTTGCTCTGATGATGCAGTGTTTCGTTGAAGGGGGACACGTTCATTGAAATTCCTCACCCTCGGTTTGATTTTTGATGGGAGTACCGTTCCCGCTCGCGCAGCATAAGACGCTGCGACGACATCACTTTATTTTTCGGATAGATGGCTTTTATCTCAAGATCTTTTTCTTTTTCGCGCATAACAGCCATTTCCGGTGCGGGGTATATTTCTCTGTACCGATTGAGCAGCTCAGGTGCGAGAAGATGCATCCGTTATCTCGTGCAATCACAGAAGGGTGCGTGAGAGCCCCGAAATAAAATGAATAAGCGTACGGTTACGCTTCGGCCCGGAAATGACACGGATGTCCGATTTCCGGCCGTGCGCGGCACAGGTAGAATATATGTATCATCAAACAGAGTGTAGCGCGAATGCCACGTGGCGCCAATACAATGGGAGACACGTCCACTCGATATTGTGCCATCATACAACAAAACGAAAGTTCTCATGAATTTTGCAGCGGTGCCTTAACGGTAACGGCTCCCCCGCAAAAGAAAATTTTCATTGAATTGCATATATTCTGCAAATATAAGGTTTCTGACAGCCATTGCTTGTTCGTGGCAGATGCTTCATGCACCGCTTGCGGTGGAAGACGGAGCGCTGAACGTGAAGAAATGCAGGCACCCTGAAGAGGAGGAGCAGAGAGCATATGACGAATTTTGGCGGCATCGAGGCGGGAGGGACCAAGTTCATCTGTGCAGTCGGTTCCGGTCCGGATGATCTGCGCGATGAGATCCGCATTGAGACGACCACTCCCGATGAGACGATAGGAAGGGTAATCGGATATTTTCAGGAACAGCATGAGAAGATTCCCCTCGCGGCCATCGGCATTGCGTCCTTCGGTCCGATCGATCTTCGGCGGGACTCGCCGACGTACGGATTCATCACCTCGACGCCGAAGCCGGGCTGGTCGAACACCGATATTGTCGGAATGATCCGGAGGGCTTTCCGTCTGCCGGTTGGATTTGACACCGATGTCAATGCGGCCGCTCTCGGCGAGTTCTGCTGGGGAGCGGCCCGGGGGCTCGATACCTTTCTCTACCTGACCGTTGGTACCGGTATCGGCGGCGGCGGCATGGTCAATGGAGAGCTCCTTCACGGAATCGCGCACCCCGAGATGGGGCATATCCGGATCCCCCGGGATGATGATGATCGATGTGCCGGAATCTGCCCCTTCCACGGAGACTGCCTGGAGGGGCTGGCGTCGGGTCCGGCGCTGGAGAAGCGGTGGGGAGCGCGGCCCGAGGATCTGCCGCCGGAGCATCCGGCCTGGGAGCAGGAAGCGGAATATCTCGCGCTGGCGCTGGTAAATTATATCTTCGTTGTCTCTCCGCAGCGGATCGTGATTGGCGGGGGTATCATGGAGCAGGGGAATCTCCTTCCCGGGATACACCGGCATGTTTTCGAGCTGCTGAGCGGCTATGGTTTGCCGGCTGAGACAATCGACCGGCTCGAGGATTTTATCGTCATGCCGGGTCTGGGAAAGCGTTCCGGTATCTGTGGTGCGCTCGCACTGGCCCGGAGGGAGCGCGACCGCAACGATGCGGCGGGAAGGCAGTGAGTCGGGAGCGGTCGGGGAGCTTCCGTATCGGTGAAGAGGTCAGTTCGCAGGGGAGACAGGGGACACCGGGCGATCATCCGGCGTGCAGGAGTGCCGGGCGATGAATCGACGCTACCACGGGAGGCCGCAGAGGTCGATTTCACCGGCAGGCCAGTGCCGGTGAGCGCATCTGAGAATCATGGTTGTCTTTTTGAACCGGTAGATTCCCGATTTCTGCGAGAAGTAGGTTGCCGAATCGATCCGCTCCCATCCCCGTTTCAGATACAGGGGGGCCGTTTCATCCCGGCAGATGAGCAGGCCGTATTCGGCCTTCAATTCATGGGTGATGAATAGTTCGGCGCGATTCAGAATCAGATCCGCTATTCCCACCCTCCGCCATTCCGGAAGAATAGCCAGGCCGGAGAGCCCGCTGATTCGCACCGGCTGTTTGCCGACCGTGATCTTCCGGTTCAGTATGCCGAGGCGGCCGATAATAGTGTTCTCGAATCTCGCCAGTGCATACCACGTTGGTTTATCATGCACAATCGAGTTGTTCTCGAATTCGCGGTTAAACCATTCTTCAAGGTGCTGTCTCAGTGGCCCGGTAAGCGCACTGGCACGGGTAACAACAATATACGGTTGTATTACTCTTCCCATCTCTTCCTCTGCACGCCTATTGAATGGGGTCCAATAAACGCATTAATGGAAAAAATACGATCCTTCGGCGAGATGCACTTGAGATGTACAATCACGTCTGCGCTGCCGACGTCATTGAACAGTGTCGTGCATTTGATCGAAAAAAAGATATATGGAAACGGTGCTGTTTTTGTCAACACTATTTCAGCACCGTGCTCAGGGAAGGGGAAAGTCAATCACTTGAACGGGGAGGCCCGCTTGGGCGGTGAAGCGGCGGCTCCGTTCCCCAGATCTTTTCGCGGAACTGATCCCTGCCGGAATTGAGCCGGTAGAATTTATAGCGCATCGGATTCTTCTTGTAGTAGTTCTGATGGTACTCTTCAGCGGGATAGAAGGGTGCCGCTTTCAGTATCCCGGTCACGATCGGTTTTCGGTACCTGCCTGATTGCTCGAGTTCCCTTTTCGACTGCTCCGCTATTGTACGCTGCTCTTCGGTATGATAGAAGATGGCGGTACGGTACTGCGATCCCCTGTCGACGAATTGTCCGGCCTTGTCGGTGGGATCGATCTGTTTCCAGAACACCGCAAGGAGCTCGGCGTAACGCACCTTCGAGGGATCGTAGGTAATCTGTATCGCTTCGAGGTGGCCGGTTTTTCCCGATGAGACCTCCTCGTATGTCGGATCTTCCGTATGGCCGCCGGTGTACCCCGAGATGACCTCGATGACGCCGTCGATCTTCTCGAAGGGGAGCTCCATACACCAGAAGCACCCGCCGGCAAATGTCGCTTTTTCCGTTTTCATTTCTGCGTACCCGCCTTGTAAGAGTATCGTCACTGCAATGAGCGGTATGATTCTCACTGTTGCTCGCGCCGCCATGGTTCTCTCCGTGCTGTGATTAATACAGTATAGTGCGGAGGTGCGCTTCTTTCAAAATTTTTAGCAGTGAGAGCGATGCCGATAGGGCTCGTCGGAGATATGGTGCCGATCGCCGCTTCGTCAGTGAATCTCCATGGATCGGAGGCCGGATTTCATTACCAGCTTCCTCAGGAGGGGATGGTACATAAAGGGTGATTTGAGATTCTTGCAGAGCACGGCCTGCTTCAGCTCCCGCGTGTTCTGCCGGTACTGTTGAAAGGGATGTTCCGTGGATTGCAGCATGCTCTGTGCAAGGGCGAGCGCGCTTCTGAAGGAGAAGCTCAGCCCCTCGGCGGAGCTCGGGCTTATCCACCCGGCCGCCTCGCCGATGAGGGCGATCCGCTCCGAGCCCAGACAGATCTGGTTGAGATGGACCGGGCGGAGAAGAAAACCGCCGCTCTTTTTCACGAGCCTTCCGAAGGTGAGTCCGTAGCTTCGCAGCCGCTCTTTCAGCAGGGAGAATTTTTGCAGCGGATTGCTTCGAGGCGGAAGTGCCGATCCGATAATCAGGTACTCCTCTTTGGGGATGGTCCACGAATAGAAATCGGTGACCTCCCTGTCGAAGACCGCCGAGAAATAGGGAAGCGCGTTGCCGGCCGCGTACCACTCCTGGATGGCGATATACCGCTGCGGGGCCGGCTCGTCGGAGAAGAATTGCTTTCTCACCGGAGAGTGTGCCCCGTCGGCGCCGATGAGGTATCGGGCGTATTCCCTGTACTCCTTTCGGTTTTTCCTGAATTGCACGGTGATCCTGCCGTTGCAGGTTACTCCCGTGACCGTGCAGCCATACCGGATTGAGACCGTCGGGGGGATCAGTGACGCGAGCCACGCATCGAAGTGCCACCGGTCGATGTTGATATAGTGCCGCTGATAGTATCGCTCGAGATTGTTCGTCATATCGATAGCTCTGACGGTGAAGAGCTGCGGCCCGACCAGCACCTCGCGGGGAATTCCCAGGCCGAGATGCGACAGTGTTTTCTGCGCATCCGGGGCGAGGAGGCCGCCGCAGCATTTGCTCGACTGATGCTGTGATCTCGCAGCGCTGCCGTTCCGCTTCTCCAGAACGAGAACCCGATACTGGCTGCTGATGAGGCGGGCAAGTGTTGTGCCGGCGGGACCGGCACCGATAATGATAACATCGTACATACTACGTGCAGTGTCCCTTTCTTCAGCCGATTGCGCAAAACGCTCGAACACTATTCTCCCGGGAGGGCCCTGTCAACGATCTTTCCGGTTTTCAGGATCGTGTAACGCAAAGGGATCCGGTTCCCGGAGCGTAATGGTATAATAATATGGTCTCGTTTCCGTGCTGACTTTCTGATAGAGCTTTCTTGTTTTCTGTACCTGGTCACCGGCAGCGATTGCGGCGGCATGGAACGGGATGAGAAACGATACAATCAGAATGGTGTATGCTCTTTTCATCTGTTCAATCACCATCTCCTTTTTCAGCGTCTTTTCTGATCATGCGTAACATCAGTCTTCTGATGAGTCCGCCCGGAATCCTGATGATAAGCCAGTAGCATCTGAATTTCCTGCTGGCACCGCTGCCGAAGCACTGCACTCTCGTTTCCGTGATGAGTTCGGTGCGATCACCGCCGAGATTGCGAAGATAGAAATTCCACGCTGTCTTCGCAAAACCCTGTTGCTGAAAATCGGCGAAGGAGGCTGCCGGGAGCGGATGAATGGTGTCCCGCAGCCGCCAGAACCTGCCGACAATGCCGAAGACGATCTCCCGGGGAAAGTCCTCGGCGAGCTTGATGAATCCGAAATCGAGAATATCATCTTCGAGATTGAAAGTTGGCCTCTGCGCCGTTTTGCTCAACAACCGCTGCGGGAGCATCCGAATGGCTATAAGCGTTCGTATAATACGTGATTCTGACAGATCGACATTTCGTATCGATTCGAAAACCCGTTCGGGGGATGCGTGAACGAGTATGGCGTGTTTCTCCGCGAACTGAAAGTCGGCACAGAATCGGTCAATCTCCATATGCACTTCTCCTTCGTGATAATCGCCTTCGCGATGATCACTGTTCGTCTTCACCTTTTCGGAATTCCGAGATAGCGGGGCACGGCATGTCTGTAGGCGGTGAAGGTGTCCCCGTACCTGTATTCCAGGAATGATTCCTCCTGCAGCACTGTCCGGTGTGTCGCGGCAACCCAGATCAGCGACAGTATACAGAAGACACTATTGATTGCGGAAACCCTCCATCCCATCAGATTCAGCCCGACAATAAAGAGAAAGCCGCCGATGTACATCGGATTTCGTGAGAACCGATAGATTCCCCCCCTGTTCAATCCATCGGTGTTGCGGGCGAATGAGTACATGGATACGAGGTTGATGATGATTCCCGATGCAAAGATGATGAAACCGCACCGGAAGAGAACACCATCGCTGAGCGGGATGAAGATAGCGGCTATGAAAAGCGCCACCGTGGGCAGCATAACCGTTACGGTCATGAATTTCCTGTCGCTAAAGCTGTAGATCTCCGGATCCTCGATGGGCGCTCCACGCTTCCTGTTCGCCCATATCATTCCGATCCAGATGAGCGCATATCCGATACAGGCGAATATCCAGAGATTGCATAATCCGGGTTTGATAGCCATAATGGATGCTCCTCGCTTTTTTTTTATGCCGTACTGAGTATGTATTCTACCGTGTTGTTTTCCGATTGAATTCTATAATCTTGTATCGGCTCCATCGCGCCGACTCGGTTGAATAATTCTGCTAGTCCAGCGTTCCGGTAACGACCAGCTGTCTGATGTTCGGCCCTTCGAATCCGGGAGTTATAACAGCGATAAAAACTGCAATGATATTCCGGTAGATGTATACCTGATCGATTGTGTACCGGAGGGCGCACCCCCGTGATCTCGGGAGCGCTCGATCCCGTTGCAGTGTCTTCGTTCGGTGCTCGCGGGTAAGGGTGAGCTCAAAGATCTTTGCCTTCCCGAAACCGAAGCAGTCCCGTTCGGTGCTCATCTCCACCAGGCGCAGGGCATAGCTGATGCCCTTCAGCGTGAAGCGCTTCAGATCTGTTTCCGTATCCGCGCTGTGCTCGAATTGTATCGCGCGCCCGCTGTTCCCGGCGATAATGCCGAACCGCGCGAGCTCTGCTACGGCACGGTTGAGATTCTTCTTCCGGGGATCTGCATCATCATCCTCCCCGGTATCCCCCTGAATCAGGATACGAGGAGTGATTGCCCAGCTGTTTTGAATCGCGTTCACAATGAAGATCTCACTGTAGGGGAAACCGCTTCCGTCATATATGCCGTATCGTTCGAAGGCGAGGTATTCGCCGTTGCGGGAAAACCCGATAATCCGGCAGGTCGAGGTGTCACCGCTGTGGAGCGGAGGGGACAACAGCAATACGAGGAGGGTAAGTGAGATGATGTATTTCTTTCGGAAAATGTTTTTCATGATGAGCCTCGCCGTGTCCTGCACTGCCAGTATTGTCAGGGGAATATCACTGTTCAAAGAGCCGCCGGTAGATCTCACACCGCGCTATGAGCTCCTGATGGCTCCCGCTGTCCACGATCCTGCCGCTGTCAATCAGATAGATGATATCGGCACTCTGTATGGTCGAGAGCCGGTGTGAGATAATCACCGAAGTGCGGGTCTTGAAGAGGTACTCCAGTGAGTCCTGAATGAGCTTCTCCGATTCATAATCCAGCGAGGAGGTCGCCTCGTCGAAGAGGAGTATCTCCGGATTGCTGAAGAGCGCCCGGGCAATGGTTATCCGTTGCCGCTCGCCTCCGGAGAGGAGCATGCCCCGCTCGCCGATCGGAGTATGGTATCCTTCGGGAAGCCGGGAGATGAACTCGTGGGCGTGGGCGATCCGTGCCGCTTCGATAACCTTATCCATCGTATAGGGCTTTCCGCAGGTAATATTCTCAAGAACGGTTCCGTTGAAGAGATAGATCTCCTGGGTCACCATGGCGCTTCGCTCGCGGAGCCAGCTCAGAGAGAGGGTCTCGGTGTTCAACCGGTCAATGAGTATTTCACCCTCTTCGGGGAGATAAAAGCCGGGAATGAAATTGACGATTGTCGACTTGCCCGAACCGGAAGGGCCGACAAGGGCGATCTGTTTCCCCTTCGGGATGGGTATGTTGATGTTCGCAAGTGAGAAGCCGTGCCCGAAGGAGAAAGAGACGTCACGGAATGCAATTCCCTCTTCATAGGTCCCTTCGCGTCCCTTCTCGAGGGGCTCGACGGGATAGTCGAGAATCTGATATATCCTGTTTGCCGCGGCCTCGCCGGCCTGTGTGCCGTTGATGGCACTCGCTATCTGCTTGAGCGGCTCAAAGAGATTCAGGACGAGCAGCATGAAGAAGATGAACTCTCCGCTGGAGAGCTCCCCCCGTATGATCTGGTATCCGCCGACGAGGAAGAGAGCGATGCCGGCGAGCGCGCCGAGAAATTCGACGACGCCCGGATTAAGATTCTGATAAACCCGCCGCCGCAGCTCGCGTGAGAAGATCCTGTTGTTGATCGCGCCGAACGCATCATTTTCGAAATGCTCCATGGCGAAGGATTTGATGACCTTGATTCCGGTGATGGTCTCGTTCAGGTGCGAGCTGATGTCGGCAAATCCCTCCTGTATCTTTCTGGTGAACCGCTTGACGAGATTGCCGAAAAATCCGATGGGGAGCGCCATGAGGGGCGCGAGGATCAGAATGAAGAGAATCAACTTCCAGTTCATGAAGATGAGGATGGTGATATTGGTAATGAGAATCATGAAGCCTGAGAAGAAATGGTAGATCTCATTGCTGACTGCGGTTGAGAGGGGGATGACATCGCGGTTTATCCTCGAGAGGATCTCGCCGCTGCGGGATCGGTGGAAGTAGTGATAGGGCAGTCGGATCAGATGTGCGAAGAGCTCTCTCCGAATGCCGAGGACGGCACTGTTCCCGGCATGGAAGAAGAGCACCCGGGAGATGAAATCGAACAATCCCCTGAGGAGAATCAGGGGGATGATGAGGAGAGAAACCGTGATGAGTATCTCCCTCCGGCTCATCCCGGCGAGGTGCCGGTTTATCCGGATCTTGATCCCCTCAATGCCGGCTCTGACCTGCCCGGCGATTCCCGTTCCCTCTTCTGTGATGAGCGATTCTGATATCTCAAAGCGGAACGGCTGTTCCTCGGTGAGGGTGTCGAAGATGGGCACGATGGTGTAGATGGTCAGCCCGTTCGAGAGGGAGAAGAGGACTGCAAAGAAGATCGCCACGATCAGGGTGAATCGAAAGGGAGTGACGAATCCGAGTATTCGCAAAAATGATTTCATCGCTCACCGCCGGTTTCATTCTCGGTAAACTGTATATCGTAGAGCCGACGGTACAGCCCGTCGCGTGCAAGCAACTGCTCGTGTGTTCCCGCATCGGCAATGGCGCCCTGATCGAGGACGAAAATACGGTCTGCGTGAACAACGGTTGAGAGCCGATGGGCGATGATAAAGGTGGTTCGGGTGCTCATCAGCCGATTCAGCGCGCTCTGAACGAGTCGTTCGGATTCGGAATCGAGCGATGAGGTTGCCTCATCGAGGATCAGGATGGGTGGATTTCTCAGCAGGGAGCGGGCGATGGCGATACGCTGTCGCTCGCCGCCCGAAAGGAGCATCCCCTTCTCGCCGACCGCACTGCTGTAGCCCCGGGGCATCCTCATGATAAAGTCGTGTGCATGGGCCATCACCGAAGCTTCCTGAATGGCGGGGAGATCGATATCGTCTCTTCCGTAGGCGATGTTCTCGGCGATGGTCCCGTTGAAGAGAACAACCTCCTGGGTGACAATGCCGATGGAGTTTCGCAGCAGCTGAAGCGGTATTTCCCGAATATCGCGATCGTCGATGAAGATGCCCCCTTCCGTTGCATCGTAAAAGCGGGGGAGGAGATCGACGAGGGTTGTTTTCCCGACGCCGGATCTTCCAACGAGCGCGATCCGCTCCCCCGCTTTGACGGTGAAGTCTATATCGCGGAGAACATGCTCCTTCGTATCGGGATACCTGAATGAAACATGCCGGTAGCATATGCCCTGCTCGGGAACAACGATACCGGTTTCGCGGCTCATCGGCGGGCTTGCCGCCGCCTTTCCGCTGAGCGTTTCCCGGTATTCGGGCTCCTCATCGATAATGGAAAAGATGCTCTCGCCGGCCGCCTCTGCCTGTTTCACCTGATTGTTCATATTGGCTATCTGCTTGATCGGATTCATGATGAAGAGAAAGGTCAGCACGAAGAAGAGGAACTCGCCCTTCGTGTATTCACCGGCAATGACCCTGCTGCCGCCGGTGATGAAGAGGAAAACGGCAAAGAGGGAGGCGATGATTTCGACGATATGCGGTCTGCTGATATCGATCATTGCCTTTCTGAACATTCTGGTGAAGAGCCGCTGTGCCGACTCCAGGAATCTCCCCGTCAGGAGATTCTCCATCTGATATGATTTGATGATGCGGATTCCACTCACCGTTTCGACAACGATTGACGAGATGTCCGACATGCTCTCCTGTTCGATACGGGTATACCGCTTGAACCCTCTCCCCATGAGCAGTATGGGGAGCGTGATGGTGATGAGCATCAGGATGGCCAGAGAGGTGAGCTCCGCGTTGATGTATATCAGGAGCCCGAGATGCGTTATGACGATGCACACGTTCACAATGAGCTTCCTGAGTTGATTGCTCAGGGAGCCCGAAATGAGATCGGTGTTGTAGATTATTCGTGAGATGAGATCGCCGGTTTTCTGCCGGTAGAAGAATGAGAGGGGCAGCAGGATGAGCGATTGATATATATTCTGCCGGATATCGCGTATCGCCCCGTTTCCGGCATACCCGATGTAATACACCACCAGTAATTCCAGGATAATGCGCACCAGAAAGACGAAGAAGAGCCCCGAGCAGATGTAGATAAGGAGCGCAAACTTATCGGTTTCCCGTATGATCCGGTTGAGATCGTATTTCATCTGCGCGATGAGACGCTGTGCGCGTTCGGTGAGGCTATCGGCGGCGCCTCCCCTGAGAAGTGCCGATTCTGCATCGCTGATGGTGATCTGATACTTCTCTGTTCCGGGGCTCAGGGTGTTGAAGAGGGGGACCACGCTATAGAGGGTGATGCCGTTGGCAACGGAGAAGGCGAGGGCGAGGAGTGAACCGATTATGAGCTGCTTTTTGTAAGGGAGGATGTAGCGAAGTATTCGTATAAACATCACATTCAGGGATACTGTCGAGTTGTCTCACCGCACGATGCCGACAGGCAGTAGAGAGGAGCCTCCGGAATACCGATTCCCCACATGGATGCGGCAGCGGGGGAAAAAGTAAAGAAGGAAATTATTTCTGCGTGAAAAATATACGATGTCTGTTTATAAGGAAAATGTCGGTTCCTTTTTAAGGAGTATCTCTTTTATCTTCGACTCGCCGGCGGAGAAGTAGATGATGTTGGATTCAAGGATTTTGTATTCGCTCATCAGGTTGAGATAATCTTCGTCGAAGATATCAACGAGATCGATCTCGTGTAATTTGGTTTTGTTGATGAATATTGCCTTCATTTCGGCTCCCGTATGATCTTTCGTTTTCCGTGCAGGTTGTGTAATGAGCGCAAAATCTCTCGGATAAAAAAGAAAAAGCTATGTACCCATAGCCCCGTTTCAATCAATAGTATGATGCGGTGGTTAATTTGTCCAGAACTTTCCCTCTTTTTTTGGGGAAAAGGGGGGATCGCTCTTTTGTAATCGGTACATGGTGAAATGTATTCCTGTAAAAACCGTCCTTGTCGTTTTTGACCGCCTCCGGGCAGCTGTTAATTTTCATTAAAATGTAATGATAAATTTATTGAACAGAAACATCGATATCTTCGAACATGCGGCACGGCGGGTAAAAAATAATTTTTCGTATTGACTTTTTTCTGTCAGCGTATTTAGTCTGGCTAGGGAGATCGAAGATTTTATTTTTTGCTCTCGCGTGCCGATGGGAACTGCTCCCCTTCCGATGGGAGAGAGTGATCTTCCGCCGGCGGGGAGAGCGGTATGCTCCTGTAAGGAGGAAGATGGCTGGCAGGGCAGCGGGAAGGACTCATACGGGGGAATGACCCTCAGAACAGATCGAAAGCGGAGCTCTTCAGTACCAGAAGTCAGATCCTTGTTTGTGCCGGTGGATGTAACTATGAGAACGATCGTATCAATAATAGTGTTCCTTTTTGTTATTCCGGTGTATACTGCTACCGGGAATAGCAGTTATAAGTTCGATTTCATCACCGTGAGTGATATCGTTAAAAAGGTCAAGCAGCGTTTTGCGGAACTCGATTCGTATCAGGCGGGCTTCAGGATTGCATCGGAGCATCACGGGAAGAAGAGCTATCAGAGCGGAACGGTTAAGTATAAATCTTCGGACAAGCTCCTCGTTGAATTTCACCAGCCGCATGGACAGAAGATAGTTTCAAATGGCAAGATGATGTGGATATATATCCCATCGATGAATGTTGTCGCGGAGCAGGATCTTAAATCCGATTCGGATTCATTTTTCTCATCCAGTACGCGCGCGGGTCTCAGGAGACTCTTTTCGAAGTATCATTATCGCTTTGCTTCGAAGGATCAGCCGGAAGAGCAGCCGGGCGGCTCGAAGATGTACACCCTCTACCTGAAGCAGAAAGAGAGCCGGAGCGGCTTTCGAAAAATGAAGTTATGGATAAATGAAGATTTTATTATTTCGAAGGCGTACGGGGAAACCTCATCGGGGAAAAAGGTGGAAATCGTGTTCCATGATATCAAAACGGACGTTAATCTCCCCAATGGAATTTTTCGGTTTGATATACCATCGAGGGCTCGTGTTATCAAGAATCCCATGATATCTGAGGAGAAGTAACGTGTTCAGCATCGGTGATAGATTGCGGGGCGCCCGCGAAGCGAAAAAACTCACCTATAAGGATGTTTCCAAAGACACCAATATGACTCCCCGCTATATTGAAGCTCTTGAAAACGAGGAGTTCGAGAAATTTCCCGGAGAAACGTATGTTATCGGATTTCTGCGAACCTACGCGGAATATCTGAAGCTTGATTCAGAAGAGATCATTCATGCCTATAAAGGATATACCATCGGTGAGAGCGCAACACCGCTTGAGGAGCTCACCAGGCCGACGAGAACGCCGGTTTTTATAAACATCTCGAGCATCTTCAACCGGTACAGGAATATGTTCTACATTACCGGAATTGTGTCGGTGCTCCTAATCGCAATCTGGCTTGTCAGCTCGCTCTTCTCTTCGCATATCGATGTGGAGGGTGAGGATGCAATCGAGAATATAAAGAGCGAGTACGATGCCGAGAAAAAAGCGGAGATTAAGAATATAAGAAATCTCCAGCTTACCCGCGATACCGGATATATTCTCGTCTATACCAACGAAGCGGTTCAGTTCCTTGTCGACAACAAGGAGGTTATGTTCCTTTTGAACAGTATCGGGGACGATGCCGTATCGGTTGAGCTGCTTCCCGGCAATGCGGTCGTTCAACTGGAAATGGAGAAGCCCAGGGTCGTTACCGTCGAGGAGTGCCCCCGTGAGGTTGTTTTCACTCTGAAGGGTTTAACGGAAAATCGCGCGAAGATAATGGTAATGCTCGGCAAGCGGTTGGAGACAGCTCAGGAGATCGCCGAGGAAGAGGTAGAACAGGTTAAGGTTACCGGGGACAGCACCGTGGTGACCGCTCAGAGTGAGAAGAGCCTGAGAATAGTATTCGAAGCTGAATTTTTGAAAAAGACCTATCTCGAGCTCTATCTCGACGGGATGAAAAAAACCAGAGGGATTATTCCTGCCGGCAGAAAAGAGCGGTGGGAGGCGCGCGAATATATTCAGATGAAGATCGGAAACGCGGGCGGCCTGAAAGCTCGAATCAACGGGAAGGAGTATACCTTCGGTCTTCCCGGCCAGGTCGCCAATAAGATTATCACCTGGAAGAAAGATATCAAGAATCCCAATGTGTATCACATCGATGTGAAGGATTGGTGATTGCCCCGTACTATTCCACGGTACTGTTTGCATACTTACAA
Source organism: uncultured Leptospirales bacterium (assembly GCA_964652955.1). Classification (GTDB taxonomy): domain Bacteria; phylum Spirochaetota; class UBA4802; order UBA4802; family JAKQUI01; genus CAZZCF01. The sequence continues at coordinate 6,536 of CAZZCF010000022.1, read as the reverse complement.
TTCTAACAACGGAAAATGAGCTGACACCTGGAATATGCCCGCACTCATCGGTGTCCCGGTGATTCAGCATAATCGTCGTGCCTTCATGAGCTGCCATGTTTCGATCATCGGATATCTCATATCATATCATCTCGCTGGGCTGCGCAAAGAATCTCGTTGATTCGGAGCGGCTGCACGGATTGCTGCGCTCATCGGGATTCCGGTTCATCGAGCGTCCTGAGGATGCCGACATTGTCATCATCAATACCTGTGGATTTATTGAGGATGCCAAGCGGGAATCGATCGATGTTATCTTCGACGCCCTGCACGATCGGGACCGGTATCGCACGAAACAGAACCGGCGGAACCATCCGGCGCTCGGCGGTCATCACTTTCAGCGGCGGGTGGTCGTTGTCGGCTGCCTCTCGCAGCGCTATCCGCTGGAGATCCGTGAAGAGATACCGGAAATCGATCTCGTGTACGGGCTGCTCGATGAACAGTTTGTCTCAGTGCTGGCAGACAGCTTCGGCATCGCGGTTACGCGTGGCCATTTCGTGCAGGAGCCGCTCGGCCCGGCCGCCTATCGATACATCAAGATATCCGAGGGATGCTCGAATAACTGCAGCTACTGTGCAATCCCCCTGATAAGGGGACCCTGTATATGCGACCCGGTCGAATCGATTCTGGATGATTGCCGCAGAGCTCTTGCGAGCGGTGCGGTCGAGCTGATCCTCGTTGCCCAGGATTGTGCCTCGTACCGTTCGGAGGGGAATCGATTGCCCGCTCTGGTTGAACGGATTGCCGCGCTTGACGGCGTGCGCTGGATACGACTCTTATACCTGCATCCCGACCGGGTCGATGAGGGTATCATCAATCTCATCCGTGATAACGAGAAGGTCGTGAAGTACATGGATATACCCTTTCAGCATGCGAGCTCCCGGATCCTGCAATCGATGGGGAGAGCGGGTGATTTCAAGGGCTATCGAGCTCTCGTTGAGCGGATACGGGAGACCGTGCCGGGAGTGCGGTTGCGCTCGACCTTTATGGTTGGCTATCCCGGCGAGGAGGAAGAGGACTTTGACGAGCTGATGCGATTCATTACCGCGATGCGGATTGACCGGGTGGGCTGCTTCACGTATTCCCCCGAGGAAAATACCCGGGCTGCCCTGCTCGGAGACACGGTGCCCCGTTACGTGAAGGAGGATCGCCACGGGATTCTCATGGAGGCGCAGCGGGAGATCTCACAGGATCTCATGAGCCGCTTCATCGGCACGGAGGTCGAGGTGCTCGTCGAGGAGCAGGTTGATTCGAATACCTGGATCGGCAGAACCGCATACGATGCCCCCGAGATTGACGGCGTTTTTTTCTTGACCGCTGATTCAATCTCGATTACATCAATCGTGAAGGCAACGGTTGTTGACGCGATGGAATATGATCTGATCGGAATAAAGGAATGAATATTAATATACCCAATCTGGTCTCACTGGTGCGAATAGTGCTGATACCGCTGTTCATATACCTGATTTTCATTCCGACGATGGCCTCCAGGATATGGGCGCTCGTTGTTTTTATCATCGCATCATTGACCGACATTCTCGACGGCTGGAGTGCCCGGAAGCTGCAGCAGGAAACCGATTTCGGGAAATTTCTCGATCCCATGGCGGATAAATTTCTGGTCATCTCGACCATGATATCGTTCCTCTTCCTTGATCCCCTTATACCGCTGTGGATGATACTCGTCATCATCGCCCGGGATCTCCTGATCACCCTGATGAGATATCTCGCTATCAGGAAGGGGACCGAGCTTCGAACGAGCAAGTTCGGCAAGGTAAAAACCGCCTTTCAGATGGTATCGATAATTCTGATAATCATGGTTTTTATCGTCAGGGGGAAAGGTATCGATATCTCACACTATGTCGTTGCTGATCACTACCTGAAGATAAATGCCGTCTGTGAGATCTACCTCTCAGAGCATCCGCAGCGGTGGCTTATTATCGGCCCCTTTCTCCTCATGGCCTTCGTAACCCTGCTCACGGCGCTTTCGGGATTGCGGTATATCGTGACGAACTGGAGGCTCTTTCTCCCTCCGTATCGAAAAGAGACGGTGCAAGAATAATGTGGTGGAAGGAATTCATATTTACTGCGTGCTATACCGGATATATTCCCTTTGCTCCGGGAACAGCGGGAACCCTCGTTGCGATGGGTATTTACATACTGGAGTATTACTTTCTGGGCTCCCGTGCATGGATTCTCAATCTCATCGTGGTTGCGGTGCTGATATATCCGTCCATCCGGCTCGGCGATATCAGTGAGGAGTTCTTCAAGAAGAAGGACCCCGATGAAGTTGTCCTCGACGAGTCTCTGGGATACTGGATCTCGGTGCTCTTCCACCCCTTTAACTGGTACATCGTGATCATCGCTTTTGTGCTTTTCAGGATTTTTGACATTTTCAAACCCTATCCGGTGAGGAGGCTTCAGCAGTTGGACGGTGGCATCGGAATTATGATCGATGATTGGATTGCCGGCATCTATACGAATCTCCTGATCCTGATAATCGTTCTCATCTCACGGGCCTGTGGTTCGCCGATATATTAGCGGGCATGTTGATTTCGATTCGCTGCTCCCCCCGTGCTCTCAGAGGAGCGCCGGGAGGAGAGGAGCACCCGTGCTGTTTGAGGGAAAACTGTTTTCTGGAGATACCTGAAAATGAATAGGAATTTTCTGATACGTATCGTGGCTGTTTCCGCACTGCTCTTTCCGGTTGCACAGATATCTGCACAGGAGATCGAGGATGATGGTTCAATTCCTGCCGCCATAAAACCGGTGAAGGGAAATTCCTGCGTGGAGTGCCATAAGAAGCTCACGGGGAAGCTCAGATTCGTCGTTCCCGAGTGGGAGCGGAGCGTTCACGCCCTGAAGGGAAATCAGTGCAACATATGCCATGGAGGAAATCCGAACATCTATGATGAGAAGCTCTCGAAAAGTGAACAGTTCCAATTTGTCGGGCGACCGAAGCAATCGGAAATTTCCGATTTCTGCGGAAGGGAGGGCTGTCACCGTACCGCCCTGACTCAGTTCAAGAAGGGTCCGCATTTCCGGTCGGTTCAGAAAACGGGGGAACCCAATTGCGTGACCTGCCACAGCGAGCATGGTATTCAGCGTTCATCGAGAAACATCTTAACCGAGAAGATCTGCACCGAGTGCCATGACATCGCTTATTCCCGTGAGATCATCAATACTGTTTTTAAGATTGAGGATGAGATTCAGGGGATCGAGAAAGATGTTACCTTTCTCAAAAGGAGGAACGCTCAGCACGAAGATATCGAAGATAAGCTCAACAGCACCAAACATCTCTTCTATCAGCTCGTACATGTCTTCTCCCGGGAGGATATGGTTTTCACCAAGAAGATTATTGAGCTGGAGATCCGTTCCCTTAAGGATATTATGATCACCCGGAGGGTGATTGTCAGTCGGCTCGACCTCATCTATATTCTCTCCCTCATATTCAGCGTCGTTATTATTTTTGCCTTTGTCTTATATATCGTTCGATTTTACGGAAAGTCGCAGTTGCCATGATATGCTTCTTCGCTGAGCATGCATGATGAAAGGGGCGGATTTCGTGAGGGGGATGCGTGCAATAACCGGTACGCTGTTTCCCACGCCGTGATGCTGCGACTGTGCGATTCGGCCGGCGCGTCAGCACGAGATGTTTTTTCTTGACTTTTACCGCTTTATGCACTAACGGAGAGGTACAACTGCTTCCGGGGGCAATGCTTGAGTGTAGTTTCAAAAGACCTTCCCTGTAGATTCCGTGACAAGCATAATACCGAGATCGTTATTGATCTCTGCTGCGATAGTGATTGCGAGCAGATCGGAGAGATGTACTGGCACTTTGAACCGAAGGAGAGCTATCAGGGAATTCCTCCGCGAACCCGGGAGAAGACCATGGACTGGGTGCGGGGCATTCTTCGGGATAATATGAATCTCAAAGCGCGATGCGGCAGTCAGGTTATCGGACATGCATCATTGCTGAAGATTCGTGAAAATGATCTCTGTGAATATCTCATATTCGTCCATCAGGATTTTCAGAACAGGGGCATCGGGACGAAGCTCACCGAGATAGCGAAGCGCTGTGCTGCGGTGCAGGGCTATCACCATATCTGGCTCTCGGTTGATCTGTACAATTCAAGAGCCATTCATGTCTATACCAAAACGGGTTTCCGATTTATCACACCGGTAGAGGCTGAACGGGAGATGGTGCTTGATCTGGATAAATCGTGATTTTCACATTGAGGAGAAGAGTGATGGAGATAACGCGTATCGGTGTTGTCGGCGCCGGAACCATGGGTCACGGAATCGTGCTCGTATCGGCGATGAGCGGATTTGAGGTGATAATGCGGGATGTCAGTGATGATCTGGTTCAGCGGGGAGTCGGTATGATAGAGCGATTTCTGAAACGAAGCTGCGAGAAGGGGAAGCTGACCGAGCGAGAGAAGACGGAGACGCTGGAGCGAATTCACGGGATAGTGCGTCTTGAGGATATGCAGGAGTGCGATATCGTCATCGAGGCGGTGGTGGAGAACCTCGATCTCAAGAAGGATATATTCACACAGCTCGATGGAATATGCCCTCGCGACTCCATACTCGCTTCCAACACGTCGACAATACCCATTACCGAGATGGCTGCGTTCAGCGGTCGGCCGGATCGGTTCATCGGGATGCACTTTATGAATCCGGTCCCGGTGATGAAGCTCGTCGAGGTGATACGGGGGCTCGCCACCAGCGATGAGACGACGGAAACGGTTGTTGCGCTGGCGAAGAAGCTGGGGAAAGTTCCCATCGAGATCAATGACTACCCGGGATTCGTCTCGAACCGTATTCTCATGCCGATGATCAACGAGGGGATTTACTGCCTCATGGAGGGTGTAGCGACGAAGGAGGCAATAGATGAGGTGATGAAACTCGGCATGAATCACCCGATGGGCCCGCTCGAGCTCGCCGATCTCATCGGTCTCGACACCTGCCTTTATATCATGCAGGTGCTCTATGAGGGGTTCTCCGATTCGAAGTATCGTCCCTGCCCGTTGCTGAAGAAGATGGTGAGCGCGGGCTATCTGGGCAGGAAGTCGGGCAGGGGATTCTACGAGTACAATGATAAATAGGAGGGGCGGGCCCGGCAAGCGGCATCTCCCCTTTCGCCGGAAGGATCTGGAATGGCCGGAGAAGAGATATTAATTGCGGTCGGTGCCGTCATAGAGAACGAGCTGGGACAGATACTCCTGGTCAAGCATGTTCCCGAGCGGGGAGGATTCTGGCAGGGGAAGTGGATTTGCCCCGGCGGCGGCCTGCACTTCGGTGAGTCCATTGAAGAGGGCATCAAACGGGAGGTTCGGGAGGAAACAGAGCTGGAAATACGGCTCATCGATCCCCTGCCTCCCTTCGAGCGGATTGTGAAGGAGGGTGATGGGTGCTCACTGCACGTTATCTATATCGATTACCGGGCGAAACTGATCGGAGGCACCTTCAGGCCGGACGATGATGTGGGTGAGGGGATCTGGATCGATAAGGGAGCTGTCACCGCAATTCGGGATGAGCTGCACGAGGACACCTGGAAGCTGCTCTGTATTGCGGGGGTGGTTAATGATTTTTAATGGCGACAGTACCTGCCTCATGTGTACTGTTAGGATCTGTCCCTGACAGCCAGGGAGCAAAAACAGGCGCTACACCGGCCTGTCAGCAGAATGTTGTCATTTTTGGCTCGAATTCTTAGGTAGTATATTTGCGATAGATTAAAACTCTTTTGGCCACATTCGTGATGTATGTATCACTCTTAATATCTGAATCTCATTTTCAATACTATATATGGAACAATAAATGGTGTACCCGAAATATAGAGCTCTCTTGTTCCAATAACGCGACCGGCTTTCCCGATATCAGGATGATCTTCCAAATACTTGACATTTTGATGTATTCAAGAAACAAGCTCATTTGCGGCAGGTTTATTATCTTGAGCAATAGATTTGGAGTTATGCATGAAGATATTTAAGGTATTATCAGGGATTATTGTGTTAGTGTTTAGCTTTGTCGGATATACCAAAGAAATTAATAGTTCAAAACTTGAAGAGAAAAATGGATTATTTTATGAAATTGGCAAATCAAATCCCTATACGGGAAAAGCTATTGATAAATATAACAACGGAAAAATCAAAAGTGAAAAATCATTCAGAAATGGGCAAAAATGCGGAAAATGGTTATGGTACTATGAAAACGGCAGGAAGAAGGAGATTGGACATTACCTGAATGGCAAAGCAAATGGCGAATATTTATCGTATTATCAGGGCGGGCAATTAAAGGCAAAGGGAAATTTTAAGGATAATAAAAAGAGCGGTCGCTGGATATACTATTACGAAAATAAAAATGAAAAATTTAATGCTACCTATTCGGATGGGAAGGAAAACGGTGAGGTTACGACATATTATGAAAATGGTCAACTGAAATCGAAAAGCACCTATAAAAACGGAGAAGGACATGGTGCTTATTTATCGTATTATGAAAAC
>CAZZCF010000021.1:0-42032 GCA_964652955.1 uncultured Leptospirales bacterium | reverse complement strand
AACAGAAATTTTCCTCACGCTCTTTACAGACTTATCTGAGCGTTTACCATACCATTTTCGCAGGGTGACTCTTTAAAACAGTATAACAGGAGTCCACCATTTTTCAAAATTTTTTGAACGCATCTATGAAAGGCTTGCACGGGTTGATGTATTCTGCATTATAGAAACCTGCAGGGGCATGCAAATCAATGCAACTGCCTCTCGCAGCAGCACATCATGGCTGCGGCTGAAAATAAACATCGAACAAGGGTATAAAAATGCTCAAGCGTGATGAACTCATCAGATATGAACGCCAGCTCCTCATCGAATCATGGGGTACCGATACACAGTTGCGGCTGAAGGAATCGAAGGTATTCGTTGCAGGCGTTGGCGGGCTGGGGAGTCCCGTTTTATTGTATCTTGCCCTTGCGGGCATCGGAACGATTACGTTCTGTGACTTCGATACCGTTTCACTTTCAAATCTCAACCGTCAGATCCTGTATGCTGAAAAGGACATCGGGATGAAAAAAGTCATCTCGGCCCAGGAAACCCTGAACGGCGCGAATCAGAATGTTGCACTGAATCCCCTATCGGAAAAATTAACAAAACGAAATGTCGAACGACTCATCGGAACCGTTGATCTCATCATCGACTGCCTCGATAATTTCAGTACCCGGCACATTCTCAACGAATATTCAGTGAGAAGGGGGATACCGATGATACATGCCGGCATATCTGAATTTCACGGCCAGCTCGCCTTCTTTCATCCTCCGAAGACGGCATGCCTCTCATGTTTCTACCCTTTCAAGCCAAAGAAGGAAACGGTCCCTATCGTGGGCGCCACTGCAGGAGTTATCGGTTCACTGCAGGCTCTGGAGGCCATAAAATATCTTACCGGCATCGGCGAGCCGTTGATGAACAAGCTTCTCTTCTGGGACGGTCGAGATATGAGCTTCGAGATGATTAATCTTCAAAAGAATGAGTCGTGCAGAGTATGTGGTTCCCTCCTGCCCCCGGAGGAGCAGGAGGGATAGAAGATGCTATTTCTCTTCGCTCCTGGCTGCAAGAGCAATCTGTGCAACAGCGAGCTTCGCAAGCGGTATCGAATAGGGCGAACAGGACACGTAATTTAATCCCGCATTCACACAAAAATCGATGTTTTCGGGGTCGGCTCCGTGCTCACCGCAGAGACCCATCTTGATATCCGGACGGGTCAATCTCCCTCGCAGGGATGCAACTTCAATGAGCTCTTTCACCTGGTCGCCGAGCACCTTGAAGGGGTTATCCTTGATCAGGTCAAAGAGTGAATAGTCGGGGAAGAATGAATTGCTGTCATCACGCGACAGGCCATAGGTGGTCTGGGTGAGGTCGTTGGTGCCGAAGCTGAAGAACTCTGCGTACTGAGCGATATCGCCTGCTCCGAGAGCAGCAGCGGGAAGCTCTATCATTGTTCCGACGCTATAATCGATGTCACCGACACCGTACTCCTCAACGACCTCTTCCTTGATATCCCGTATTCCCCTGACCTCGGTGCCTTCGATCTTCTTGCCATTCTTCAGGAACTTGATCTCCTGATGGCTCATGACAATAGGAATCATTATCTCGGGACTCACCTCAATACCCTCTTTTTTCAACATGCAGGCTGCCTCGAAAATAGCTTTGCACTGCATCTCATATATCTCAGGATAGGTTACCGCAACCCGGCACCCCCGATGCCCGAGCATGGGATTCATCTCGCCGATCTCCTCACACCGTGCTCGAATCTCGCCCTCCTTGATGCTCTTCTTCTTACTCCGCATATAGCTGATGAACTCCTTCATGCTCGCCTCGTTTCGGGGGAGAAACTCGTGCAGGGGCGCATCAAGGAGTCGAATAGTAACCGGATAACCCACCATTATTTTAAACAGCTCATAGAAATCGGATCGTTGCATCGGCCGGAGTGCCTCAAGAGCTTTTCGCCGCTCATTCTCTGAATCAGCCAGGATCATCTCACGGAACTTCATAATGCGCTTCTCCTCAAAGAACATATGTTCCGTCCGACAGAGGCCAATCCCCTTTGCGTTGAATTCACGCGCTACCTTTGCATCTCGAGGCTGATCCGCATTGGCGCGAACATCAAAATCTCCAATAAAGGACTGTACTATTTCAAGGAAATCCATAAGCCCATTCTTTTTGAAATCCGGTTCGATGAGCCCGATCTTGCCGAGATACATTGTCGGTGGTTCATAATAGGGAACATTCATCGATACGTAGTCTCCCTCCTTCACCGTCATCCCGGCAATGGTAAAGTTGTTCCCCCGAATTTTCATGCTGGGTTGCACCATGGCCACCTTCCCGAGGCTCCTGGCAACAACCGGTGCATGGGACGAGAAGCCCCCCTCCGTTGTGATAACTCCCTGCGCCACCTCAATAGCTTTTACGTCCTCGGCATAGGATGCCGGCATAACGAGTATCAGATTGGTATCTGCACCACTCATAATAGCCTTCTTGTACTCTTCGAGGAGCTTCGGTGTAGAAAAGAAGACCCGTCCGATTGCTGCTCCGGTTGAACCGGCAATGCCACCCTTAATACCCTTCGCTCCCTTAACCGTGGTTGGATCAATAACCGGATGCAGCAGCTCATTCAGGAGAGCCGGCTTGATATTCTCAACCAGATACTCCTGGGTGATAATCTTTCTCTTGCAGAGATCCAGGAGCGTTTTGATATGCGCCTGCGTCGATTTATCATCGACATCCTTCTGTTCGACCAGCCAGAAATCACCCTCCTCAATGGTGAATTTTATATCTCGAATCTCCTTGAAGTTCTCCTCAACCTTCTTCGCTATCTCCGTGAACTTATCATAATACTTTTTATCGATCTTCGCAATCTCCTTCGGCTTCCCCCGATCGATATCGAACTCATTCTGTAAGAAAAGGCCCTGTATCTGCGGATCGCCGGTTATGATATTCCTGGTATAGTAGTTGCCCGAATATGAGTTCTCACCAAAGTTTCCGTAGACCATCACCTGCACCATCAGGGACAACGAATTATCGACATCGATGTCGGAATCACAGTATCGCGAAGCGGCACCCTTCAGGATCAACCCGAGCTGATCATGCACATCCTCACTGAACTTATCACCGAGAAACTTTTTATACTTGTCCACCACCGCTTTCAGCTCGGCGGCCTTCGGTGACTTTGGCAGATTCCCCCGCAATTTGTTTAAATCATCCTCATCAACGTCATGTATCTTGGTACCGATGCTGCGCAACAGGAATTCGAACTCGCCGTAGGCGAAATCCTTTCCGGCAAACTTCCCGAAACCTTCGACAGTCTTATCGTTCAATCCGATATTATGAATCGACGGGAAGTTGGGGACATTGAGATCGGAGCTCAGCACTACTTTAAGAAGAAGCGGTTTCTCCGAATCGCCGAATTTCTTCTTCGTCTCCTTTTCCAGATGCTCAATAAAGGTCTTCAATACCTGCTTCACATTCACCTGGGGCAGCTTCTGGGTAAGCTCAGAATCTATAATAAATCCCGGTGCGATAGGGAGTCCCATTGCAGCCAGATCGACAGCTCTTCTCCCCCGTATCCCCAGACGGGATCTGACCTTCTCATCGACCTTCTCCAGGTCTTTATTAAAAAATATGATATTTTCCATCGTTCCTTTTCCTCCCTCATTAATTGAATCAAAGAGCTTACTATTAAATATCTCTCGCTAAAAGAGATTCAAAACCTTTCCAACATCGATCTTCAGAAACTGCTCAAACCGAGGGCTTGCCCCTTCATAGAGATATTTCTGAAGCTTTGAAACACCTCTGATATTCTCCCCCACAACCTGGAACATAATTGGATCACCGTGTTTCACTTTCCCCCACTTAAAGAGGGCATTGATATCATTGATGACCTCTCCCTCGAAATAGATAACCACCTGGAGATCGGGGAACTTCGTGGAATAGCTCTCAACAATCTTCTTCCACGCCTCTACGTTGCCGTTGTGAAAGAGCTCATTGCTCACGGTCACGGCATACTTCGGTGTCATTGTCCGCTTCCCTGCAGCTGGAGCGGCAGCGGGAGCTTTCTTCACAACCGGCTTGGGAGCAACTGTCTGATCAATAAAATCCTTGTTGATGAAGACATCCTTCCCCGCAATCATCTCCTCTATTGCCGTGATCGCTTCCTGCTCGAGCTTTTTATCCGCTTCCGGTTTCAGGTGTTTGGCATAAATAACCATGAGCTGATCACGAGCCAGCTCTCGTACGCGCTCCCAGTGCTCCAAACTCGCCGGATTTATCAATAGAATCTCATTGTTGGGATTATAATAAACGATAACGACAGACACCGCTGTCCACTTCGCGGTCTCCTCTGCTATTTTCTTAAAATCCGATACGTTTTTCGGAATATTGAAGGAATCATAGCTGTAACCGTATTTGTCACGGATAACCGCACCGACAATCGGCAACACCTGATCCTTCGAGATCTCATCTGCGTCGAGCTGTTCATTCATCACATCTGCGATATTCCGCTTTCCCTCAACATCATCGACTACCTCATTCACCTTGAAAAAATGGCGAAGCGATTTGTTGAAATTACCTTTCGTCGCAAGGCCGTAAAAAATAGTTTCCATAACCCAACTCCTTAATTTTTTTCTCAATTAATATATTTCAACTATACGGTAAATGTGCAACACTTCTTTCACATTAAACCACTTGAATCAAAGCCCGTTCAGATATTCCCAAGGTATACATCTTGATTATGGGGAAACTGTACCGTATATGATTATAAATGCAAGCATTTTGCAAGCGGAAAATATAAATCTCCGCAGCATACGTTGCATCTTGTTACATGAAGCTCGCTCCCTCTGATTGCAAGGACAGCACGGTTCTTCCGCTTTTCAGGCGACCCCTTGCTGCTTACAGTAAAATGGATTCCCTTCTCGAGGCACGCCTCGAGGTATGGCGCCTGATGGGTACTTTTAGAAATCAGGAGTTACCTCTATTTTAAAATGAGAACTCCTGATTCTATCAGATATTTCACCCACAGCGACACGATGTCGCGCATGCCAGGGTGCACAGGATGGGCGAAAAAAAGCTAGCCAAGGGAACTACAAATTTAAATGAACAGGAGTTCCCTTATAATAAAAAAGGGGATGCGCACAGCATCCCCTTTCTCGAATTCGCAAAACTTTCTTTTACAGCTCTTTCAGGCCCCCAGATGGTTTTCTCTTCGATTTAGGGAGATCAACCTGTCCTGAAACCTCACCTTCGGAGCCGGATTTATAGGCAGCCTCAAAGAGATCCTCCTTCATCTCTCCCGATGCAAAGGTCTGATCGATATCCGTCCGCACTGTTGAACGCCTTCGAGCAAACTGTGCAAAGGCAGCATCGGCAAAGCCCTTCGAGACGCCGTAGAGAAACTCATTGAGCACGTTGGCCATACCCTTGAGCATGTACTGCTTCCGTTTGATGGTGGTGATGTCCACATCCAGGATGAGGCCCGGCTGAATGTGATGCGGATTCACCCGGTAGGTAAACTCATTGAAGCGCTTCTCCATGAAGTTCAGACGCTCATCGAGCACCACCCGCTCAATGGGATTCTGATAACCATGCATCGTCTGGAGAAGATCCCGCATGTATTTCAATTTATTCTTGAGGTTCACTATTCGATCTTCGTAGGTCCGGTTGTTCTTCTCGACGAAGGAGTTCTCATTGTACATCTCGCCGACCTCGTTCCAGAGAACGTGGTTGGGATCCGCTTCTTCGTCCTTCTTGCGTCGTCGCCATTCCTTGCTCATCAAACGGTTGGCCAGATCATCGAAATCCTTGAGTGAACGGAATCGCTTCTTTGACTCATAGTGTGCATGAACCACATCCCAAATGCGAAGAATCTCCCTGGTAAAACCCTCCATCTGGCGATCGTACTCTTTCTTCTCCTCGCGGAGCTGATTCTGATCGTAGTATGCGAGCCGCATGCCATATCGCTCGTCGGGGAGGATGGTTCGATCCGTTTCTTCATACTCTCTGATCTGGCATATACGGGCATTCTTCATATTGTTGCAAACCTGATATCCCAGCTTGCTGGTATCCAGAATAGAGGTGATGGCATTGATCGCGGTATTGTATCCCCGGTTCCGTATATTCTCGGAATCGACGATATGCTTGATGTTCTCCCTGATGTTCAGGGGATCGTACTCTTCAACGTCAATTTCCGCTCTGAGGCCCTCGATCTTGTCGAGAAACTTCTTGGCGAGGATGGTATACCGACGCGACTTCTCGTCTTCTTTATCGTCATCGGTGTAGTTCTCAATACGCTTCACCTTCTCGAACATCTCCTCGGCACCGCTGAGCTCGCTCTTCCCCTGATCGATCAGCTCCTCTTTGAGCATCTGTATCTGACGGTCGATCAGATCGTGAATGTGCTTCTGAATAGCATCCTTCAGGAGCGAATCCACTGTGACCTGATAGTGATAAATGGGGCTGATGAGCTCACTATCGAGTATGTTGATGGAGAGCTTCACATCATAAACATACTTTGGCCGCAGCTCGTTATCCTGAAAGATACATTTTAGAATAGAATAAGCGTTCTCACCACGGACAAAGGCGCCCACGTCTGTCTTCTGACGCAGAATCGAGTTCGTTTCATTCTCCAGGTCATTCATTCCCCGTTGAATGTGACCCTGCAGGTGGCCATACATATTTATCATCGACTTCTCAATCTCACCGGTATTGAACTTGTCCGCCCCGCCGATCTTATCGAGGAGCTCAACAAGCTCTCGAGGCGTGTACCGTGCGAGACCCTTGGCCTCTTCCTTGTCAACGAAATCTCGAATCTTCTTTATAAACTCATCCTCCATGGTAACCGTGTAACGGTTGAACATGTTCACATAGGTCTGATTGATGTAGTTATACAGCTTTTCTTTCAGACCACCCATGACATCGAGTTTTGATAAAACGTCCTCAGGAAGCTTGCTTAGTATATTATTTAATACCTTATCAGTTGTTTCTTCCAAAATCAGCTTTCCCTCAGCTATCTTATCGCGCCCTTCCTGAGCTAATGACTCTCGAGAACCAACAGCACTCGGCAGAGTCGGGTGAACCTTGTTAGGACTTTTAGGAAACTGAGTTATTGACATGAATAAACCTCCTTTTTTATAAAAGCGATTAATTCCACCTTCTCGCTCAACTTAAAAACCGAACACGCATTCTATAAGTGCGTCTTATCCGCTTACAGGCAATTTTCCCACTGTTATCTAATTTATTTGAGAAATAATATCAATCGGATATACAGTGTCAAGGCTTTATTTAAAATTTTACAGAAAAAAGTTGAGGAATCTCTCCCAACGCTATAACACTGATGAAGCTCATTCGGCAATATACTTAAATGAATAATTTGAAACCTTGAATATATCGCCGCTGTTAAGGAATTTACCCTGATCCCTGTTGACAAAATCAACCGTTGCACCCTCGCCGGCACTTATGGCCACCTGTATCTTCCCCTTCTCCCGCATTGCAGTAAGGTGAAACGGTTCGGGTATCTCAATATCCCGAATATTCAGCATACAGCCGATACCCTTTCCGATGGGCACCGAACGTGCATTCTGCCGCGTCAGGTCAAAAGTTTCAATATAGGGATCCAGCAATTCATGGTTCCAGTATTCCAGCTTCCCCTTCACCTTGAGCTGTGAGAGCCGTTTCAAATAGAAGAGGATCAGAAGAACAATCAGGATAATAACGATACCGATGAAATAGGGGGTCTCGAAAAAACTCCGCTCTCGCAGTCTCTTCTCCTCTTCAGATGAGTCAATGTGCTTTTTCAAATCCTTCTCAATGCCCTCGGCGGGATGCTTCTCGGCATCGATGATCTTGGTATAGGGCGAAATCTCCTTCTCGAATTCACGCTGTACCTCCATCATCCGCTTGTTCTTCTTCAGATCGCCCAGATTCACCAGAAAGATAAACCAGTCCTTCCCCGAATACTTTTTTGCGATATCCTTGATGCTGAACCGCTCCGTGCGCTTGTAGGGGGGCGGGTCATCGAGTGCATCAGTCATGATAACAATAACCCGTTGCCGTTTCTTATCCGCCGTTTCGAGCTCCTGGGCCTTCTTGAGAACGTTGATTATCATCTTCATGGTATAGGTCCATTCACCCTTCGCCTCGATCACGGAGAGATATTTCTTCAATATCTCCTTATCGTTTTCGTCACTGATGACAACCCTCGGATACATCTTGACCGTTGTGTCAAAAGATATGAAGGTTATGCTATCCCCCTCTTCCAGCTTGTCGATGAATTTCACAAGGCTCTTCTTAACCTGGTCGAATATATTCTTTCCGCCATAACCGACCATGCTCAGCGAGGTATCCAGCACGAGAATGAGGTCCTTATTCCCGTCGGCATATGCCATATCGTTAAAATGACAAACGAGGGATATAACAGATATAATGAGAACCAGACATAATAGTTTTTTATTTTTTCCGTTCAAGACACCTCTCCTCTCAATTATAGTTTGTGTGCCGATAATAGTACACTGTTTTCGTATTTGTCAAGAATAATATTCTCCCGTGACCCCTTACAACCGCCGAAGAAAAGCATCAATACTCATTATAACGCTCCTGACGGATGACATAATTTCTAAAATCGAGATCCTGTCCCCGTTCAACCTCAAGATACTCATTCATGAGCATAAAGAACCATTTCAGGGTATCCTTTCCCGTTTCAAGGGCGATAAACTTACGTTTTTCCTTCCAGTCTTTTATCAGCAGTCCGAAACCCAGAATCATCATGATATCGAACTCGTTAACATGCTCGATACTCTTGGACACATAAAAGTTAACGATTCTATTTTTCAGATCGGCAAGACCCATACCTGTCTTATAAGCGATGATAAACGAAGGAACCACCAACTCTTCCTGTACTTCCTGGGAAAACCTATTCATCTTCTTTGCTTGAGAAACGCCGTTGAGAACACTCCCCAGCGCTTTTGCATCCAGATTGTCACAGACGTGGAACGTCCCGTACACAACCTCGGCGGGTACAAATCCGCCCATAATCCCGGAGAGGTCGCGGAATATCTCCTGGTAAACCACGAAATCAACGCCCTCTGGAGAGTAGCCACTGGAATCAATTATCTTAACATCATCCAGCTTCAGATGAACGGGAATCAAGTTATTCATCAGGGCAATGAGATCGGCATGCTTTCCCTTCCCCTTTTTCTTGCGCTCACCGCTCCCCTTCGCTGTGCTCGTTGTGCTCTTTTCAATCTTCTTCTGGAGCTCTTCAAAGTATTTGCTGAACATAACCTTCCCCTCAAGAACAGTATCTGATTTGAACTCGCATTTATTCTGATAGAAATACGCTAACGGAATATTCTCTCTGTGAATATAATACGGAACTATATTCTTTGTATCTACCAGATCAGCATAAATTGTCAATGATTTAAAAAAATATTGTCACCATGCCATTATTCAAATCGCGGCTGTCCCTATCGCAATGCATACCCTCTTGAGGATAAAGAAATTATCTCTTCGCATTATCGGATCGGGACCATATGGCATCCCGGACGAGTAAAAAAAGCGAGGGGTTCACCCCTCGCTTTTATAACTATCCACACAATGGAATCTTACAACTCCGCAACATTCTCAAGCTCGATTTTCCCCTCCGTATCGATAAACTCCTCGCGAATATCACCGGATACCTCCTCATCATCCTCGATAGGCATCTCGTCTTTCGGTGTAATCTCATCCTCCTCCTCTATTCGGGGAAGCTTCTTGCTCCGAATCCGATACAGGAGCTCCTTCGAGCTCATCATCTTCCACTCCCGCGCAACCGAGGCATGCCGCCCGCGCGGATAATTGCGCAGATAGGTCTGGAATTCCCGCGCGGCGAGATCAAATCGCTTGCTCAGAAAATACGCATAGCCCTTCTTTATCTGCGCATCCTGATCCTTATGATAATACCCATTTCGTAACACGCGGTTAAAATATCCGAGGGCGGTGTTGAATTTCTTCATGGCGAAATAGCTCTCGCCTGTCCAGTAGAGCGCATTCTCCGCCTTTCTGTCATAGGGGAAGTGTATTAATATTCTCCTGAAAAAGGAGATTGCAGCGCTGTAGTGTCCCCTCCGAAAAGCTGAAAGACCACTCTGATAGGCCTGTTCCCGGTAGGAGCGTCTGACATCACCGGTATACTGGCTTATCGCCCCGTAGTATTTCAGAAAGTAATCGTAGAGATTATAGGCTTGCGTATCATGTCCCATATGTTTATACGATCGAGCTTTGCCGAGAATCGCTTCTTCGTTGCCACCATATTCAGTGAGTGAAATGTCAAACATCCGCTTCGACTTTTCGAACCGTCCGAGCTTCAGGTAGGTATGGCCCAGCTCGGTATAAACGCGGCTTCTGAACTCCTTATTAAAGGATGTATTGAGCAGACCGTAGAGTTGATCGATTCCCTCCTCCGAATACTGCTTTAGGATATTGATATGAGCCAATCGCACCAACACCTCTTTTCTCAAATCCTCATTCAGGGATGAACGATTATTCTTTATAAGATAGGCATACTTCATATAAGCCAATCGATACAGCTTCAGTTTCTCATAGCACTTGCCAATATAAAAATACGACTCCGTGAGGGCGCTCGTTTTCGGATACTTGACGATTACCCTGGTAAAGGTATTGATCGCTTGATTGATCGTCTCCTTATCCCCCGTTTCATCACCACGCTCGAAAACCATTTTCCCTTCAACCAGCAATTCCTGCGCCTCTCGTTCAGGTCTGAGATACTGGTCGTAGTAAACGATTAATACGATACCCGCGGTAATCAGGAGTATGCCTAGAATAGTTTTCGATTTCATTCGTATATCTCCTCTCCTCTCCGACTGCAAGATGCCTGATACTATACAGCTATCTTACCCGCGAGAGTGCATATTCGCTCCAGAATCTGGACTCATCGGGAAAGAATTTTTTCACCTCCGGCTGCAGCAGATATCTCAGCGCTTTCTTATAGCTCCTGAGCTCAAGCCATGATCTCCCGATAAAGAGTCGGGCCTTTGCAATTTCATATTCATTATCGGATTGCCTGGCTATATTCTCTAATTTTTTAATGGTTTCTCTATATCGGCCGGGGAAAAATGCGCCCCGCAATACCGTATCGACATCGGTTGCCCCATACTCCTCGATACGGTCTTTCTCAGGCGCAACTTTCGTGCCCGTGATCTGAACGGGACCGGTTACATTTATTCCGCTCCTCACCCTGAATGTCGAAGCCGTTTTGTATTCCTCCGGTACCAGTGCGTAATACAGTGTTCCTGCCGGCGGTTTCGCATCAATAAACTTTTTTTTCCGTATATCAACAGTGCTCACCACCGCTCCGCTATCGAGCTCTTCAACCGTGTTCACCGGTCTCGTGGCACGAAGAAGACGATAGGTGCCACCGGGGGTCTCGCCGCGATATTTCCATTGCACCTGCACCCGCCCCTGACGGGCACGTGCTGCAATCCAGCTGAGGCGCAGCATCCTGCCAATCCTTACCGGTTTCTGCAGATAATTTGATCCTTCTATCAGCGTGGTGTCAGTGGAGCCGTCTGGCATTCTCACGAGGACAGCATAATAGTATTTCCCCTTCCCCGGATTATCACTATATTCGGTGCTCTCTATCCCGACGGTTCCAACGAGCTTCGAAAGTGCAACCCGCTGCGCATTGGTTATGGGTCTTGTGTTCCGATAAATCAGATAGGTGCCCGAGGTAAAGGAAACGCCCTTCCAGCTGATCCTGACGAAACCATCATAGGTTACCTTCCCCGCAATACCGGTGACAACATCCTGCTGTCCCACGGCGACAAAAACTCCGGAAGCAGTATAACTCTGATCGGGAATGAGCTGCACATCCTCATTCCCAGAAAGATCCTTCACGGTTACCGCATAAAAGTAATTCCCCGATCTGTTGATGCTCTTATCGAGAAAGCTTTCACTCCCATCAGAGATGGAGGCAATCGTATCGGCTTTCTTTAATTTTTCGGGCGTATTGAGCAGCGTGTTCCCCCGATAGATAGTATAGATAATGCCAGACCGCTCAAGCCCTTTCCAGGTCAGCAGAACCTGCGTTTTATTGATAACCATCGCATGAATGAGCGTAACCTGCTCGGGAGCTACCTTATATGCTGCCGAGGGGATTTCCTTTTCAATCACAACGGGAACGCTGGTATAATTGACATCCGGATAGAGCTCGACATCTCGATCCTTGACTTTTTCTCTGGAGAGGATGACATAGTAGTACTCTCCCGGCGGCAAACCGTGATCAATGATTGAGCTTTCAGCTACTGCCGGAACGACCTTGATCGACTGCGCACGCAGCGCACGGTCGCTGTTGTAGGGAATTTCTGACGTTCTCCCGATGATAAATTCCCCATCGAAACCGGGATGCACGCTCCAGGTCACCTGAACGGCGCCACGGATATTGCTGACCTTGACAGCTTTTATATTTCGTACAATATCATGTGGAAGCTCCTTATCTGTCCGGGGATCCTCCGCCTTCTTCTCATCCTTCTCACGTGGTGTCTCGCCGGTCAAGAACTGCGAAAAAGCCAGTTGATCGGAGATCATACAGAAAGCACCTATCGCTCCTGCAAGAAGGAGGGAGATACATCTCTTAGATATTCTCATGCCGACTCTTCACTATTCATTGTAATTAATTCCTGTTGCATACCTTTCCCGCTGTCCCTTCATCCTCCCGAAGGTGTGAAGAGGAATTGTTCTCAAATAATCACTCCCTGCAACCGATAGAGGAGTATATTTTATTTTCGGTTTATTCAATTCTCCGCTTTACACTGAATTTTTTTATCTGAACTGCTTTCCTATATTACATACCTGTAGATTATTATTTCATGATGAACAACAATGCCGCAATCTGTTTCTATATTTAATGACAATCAAACTGTCTCCGTGCGCACGTGAAAATAATTCGGAATCTTTTCCCAACTGCATTCATCATCAAGAGTGTATCGTATTCTCCTCCGTATGCCCCGGCGAACCCCACTGCTTCTGTTCATTCACCTGCACTCTTCCGTATTACAGCACGCTTATTCTGCTCATCCTTCAGTGACAGGAAAGGAATCGTATAAGGAGCAAGATGAATCTTCAAGAGAGCGGGTTGATACTCTGCCGGATTGATGACGATGGCATAGAGTATGTTCTCTCTGGAAAAAATCTCTTTACCGGAATAGTACCACGCCTCTCTTCCCTTTATTTTCAGTGCCGGCATGGTAAAGACAACCCTCTTCACTGCACGGGAAAGCTCAGCAAACTCCCTGAAGCTCACCATGATAATCTTCCCCGTCCCGACCTGACAGTAGACGATAACATATCGTCGCAGATACCTGTTATATGAGAGTGAACATTCTCCCATCACATCGCCGAGGAAGGGTGCCGCGTCTGCAACATTCCGTATCCACCTCCCATCTCTGCCGAGAAACGCATACTCCTCCGCCCGCTCGATACCCTCCACCGGAACCCGGGCGACTTTGACGGGAGAGCCCTCCCGCTCATTCGTGTACTGCCCGACGGTGTAGAGATACCCGTCCCGTTCCATCACTGCCGCTCCGAAGGCGGGATGATCCCGTGGAAAGAGATCGGGGAGTCGCTCAAAGGCAACCACATCCCCCACGTCCCACTCCGGCTGAATGCCCCACCGCGCAAGGCCAACAGCACGCAGGGCAAAGCCGAAGGGATCACCGGCTTTGACGATTCGTATCCTGAGATAGAATACATACATTATATCCCCGAGACGTATGCCATCGAGTGCCCAGAGCCTGTCGAACTTCGGATTTTCCTTCCCCTTATAGTCAATAAACTGCACAACCCTGCCGTTCCGCTTGTAAAAGGTGAAATCAAGTCGGGTAATGTTTTCCGTGCTGATCCTCTGCGTGAAGGCGAGCGAATTGGAGATCATCTCCTCCTGATTGATCCGCTCCTCAAAGGTGGCATATACCGATACCGCCTCCTTCCATGTTCCCAGAATGGTATCCCCGAAGGTCCACATGGTTATCTTATCGCTGAAGGGGACCGGGGTAACGCCGTCCTGACCGAGCACATCGCGACTTCTCGATTCTCCGAATACGCCGAGATGCTCAACCCGCTGCGAGCAGTGACACAGGAACAGTATCAGGATGATGAATCGCTTTATCTTCATAATATACCTATTAATGCATTCTCATTCCACACAACCGAACATGCTGCAAAATTGATATTCCAGAGCAATTCGTCGAGAAGCACCGTCACCCCTCCTTTTATTAATGGCATTCAGCCGTAAGGACAGAAATGCCGTATCGATACAGTGAGATATCGCCATGTGGCGAGAAAAACCCATGGTTTTGTACGCAGATCGTGAGGGAGACCGGGCCTGCTTCTCGTCTCCCGACAACTGCAAAAACACACGGTGGAGGGATCTGTATCATCATTAATTGAAAAAATTGAGATTATTGTTATCTTTAATATATAATTATCGACATAATCGTGTCGATATAATTTTTATGGGAACCGTTACAACCGAACGATGTCTCCATATTGCCCCCCGATACCGGAGGGGACGGCTTAACATAATACACGGAATTTTCGCAACTATTCCGCAGAGAGGAAACACCGATAATTGAAGCTGAAACAGTCTCATATAATATACAGAAATACCCGAAGAGGATACGGCGCTTTTCTCTTGATGTTTCTCCTCCTGCCGGGAACCATCTCGGCGCAGGAAACATCGAAAGAGAAGGATCTCTTTGAACGAGCCGTGAAATACTTCTATGAGAAGAAGTTCGAGATGGCTGAACTCCTCCTCCAGGAGTCCCTGAAGCAAAATCCCGAAAATCGACTCGCCTATTCCTATCTGGGCGATATCTTCCTTAAAAAGAAGCGATATGACGGCGCCCTGCAGCTCTACCGGAAGGCAATCGATATCAATCCGGACGGCGCGAACTATTTCAGAATCGGGCAGGTATACTATTATAAGAAGATGGGTGATATCGCAATCGAGAACTTCAAAAAGTCCGTTGCGCTGAATCCGAAACTCAAGTTCGCCTATTATCACATCGGGTTAACCTATTTAATGCTGCTGAGAAAAAAAGAACAAACCATCTCCTACTGGGAAAAATACCTCGGCATCGCTCCCGAGGATCCGCAGTACGAGAAGATCAGGAGAGCGATCGAGCTCCTCAAGGATCCAAATTTCATTATCCCACCCATTGGAAGCGATATCCCCATTGAGGAGGCCTTACATCTCGGGGGCGCCATCCTGAAAGACTCGAAACACAGCGCTGAGGGGAAAAAGGCTGGACACGAGCAGAAAAAGACTAAGGATAAGATTGAAGATATATACCGAGACGATGACCTGTAAAGCGGAGGCGTTATCATGAGTAACTACTACGATCGATACCGATATCTGAGATATGCGGGCATTGCAGGACTTATCCTGCTTCTGCTCCTCGGCGGGTATTACCTATTTCGGGGCGGAGATCCGGCCGATGAGATTGTCGATCTCAGAATCAAGCAGATCGAGCTCTACGAGAAGCTCATTGAAACCGATCCGCAGAACACGGAAATACTCATTAAGATAGGCAACCTCTATAAGGATATCGGCGAGCTCGACAAGGCGATTGAATATTACCGGCGGGCACTGGAGATTGAACCGGACAACTATGAGGCACTGAACGAGCTCGGGCACGCCTATGCGAAGAAAGGTGAATACGAAAAGGCCATCGAAATACTGCAGCTCGCGAAGAAGGTCAAGCCGAAGCAGCCTAGGGCATACAACCGGCTGGGGAATGTCTTCGATGATCAGGAAAGGATCAAGAAAGCATTCGATGAGTACAACAGGGCACGACGGGTTGATCCCCGGGATCAGGCGAGCTACTGGAATATAGCAAAACAGCGACTGCGACGGGGCGACATCCCGGGAGCGCTGTTAATCGTCAAAGAGGGGATCAAAGCGAATCCTGATGATGCAGAGGGCTATTACAATCTCGGGAATATCTACTATCACGCAAAAAAATATAACACGGCCAGAGACAGCTATCGAAAGGCAACTGAGCTGAATCCCCGCCGCTCGAAGTATTTCCGTGGTGTCGGTGAATCGGACCTGCGCCTGGGGAATACCGATGCAGCAATTGAATCTTTTGAACGGGCACTGCGAATCGATCCCACTGACGCAAAGGCCGCAGAGCGACTGGGCGATATTTATGCCAAGCAGCAGGATTACGAGAATGCGGTCAAATACTACCGGATCGCCCTCGGGTACAACAGCAGGGACAAGAACCTGCGCAGGAAGTATGCCCGCGCGCTCTCCATGCTGGATGATGCCCGTCGCGTTGCACAGCGAAAGGACACCACACCGGTCTCCCCCGGCATCAGAAAAGAGACCATAACGGACAGGGATCTGGGCGAGGACCTCTCGAAGACCGGTGCCACCGATCGAAAAGAGCCGAGCGATGCCGGCGAAAAGGACAAAAAATCGTCCCGCTACTGGAGAGAGCTGGGCGATAAATACCGGCGCATGAAGCAATATGATAATGCCGTCAAGGCATACCGGAAAGCAGTTGACATCGATCCCAATGACGATCACTCGCATTACTGGCTCGGCAGGATATACTACTTCAACAAGATGGACGAGGAGGCAAAGCAGTCTTTTCAGAAGGCAACGGTTGCCAATCCGAAGAATGCCGATGCCCATTACCGCCTCGGCCTCATCTATTATCAGCGAAAGGAATACGGGAAAGCGATACAATGCTTCAACAAGGCCATACATATGCAACCGCGCTTTCCGAAGGCATACTATTCACGCGGCTTATCGTACTATCGGTTAAACGATTCCTCACGAGCGGTCAGTGATCTCAAAAAGTCGATAAGCCAGGATCCCAAGCTGGATAGAGCCTACTTCAATCTGGGGAATATCTATCTGAAGAAAAGAAATTACAGTGAAGCACTCGCCTCCTTCAGCAAGGACAGGGAGCTCCGACCGAACAATCCCGACACCCTGTTCAAGCTCGGCGAGACCTATCATGAGATGAAATCCTACAATAACTCCATGCAGTTCTATCAGAAAGCGCTCGAGCAGGATCCCGAACACTATCAGTCATCCTTCAACCTCGGTCTGATCTATGCAGTCAGGAAAAACTATACCCAGGCCATCAGCCAGTATAACAGGGTGCTCGGCATGAAGCCCAACGATTATGCAACACTCTATGAGCTGGGAAAGGCCTATGAAGCACAGGGGAACGATAACAGGGCGATTGAGTACTACAACCGTGCGATCTCGCAGAATCCGAACTACGTCAAGGCATATATCAATCTTGGCAATATCTATTCAAAGAATAAATTCTATGAAAAGGCCATTGAACAGTTCACGAATGCTACCACCAATAATCCCCGATCCTTCGAGGCGCACTTCAATCTTGCCAACGCCTATCGGGAATCGAAACAATACGATGCCGCGATTGAGGAGTATAAAACAGCGCTCAACCTGAGTCCGATGGATTCCCGTGCCCATTTCTTCCTCGGGGTCGCCTATCGAGACAAGGGCAACTATGAGGAGGCGATTCAGTCCTTCGAGCGAGCCCTCCAGATAAACAGCAGATTCTCATCAGCCCATGAGGAGCTCGGTATGATATACTATCGGAAGGTGAAAAATAATCAGAAAGCGGTATATCACTTCAAGAAGCTTCTGGCGGCGAAACCGAATCATCCGAATTCCGACAAGATTCAGGATATTATTAATTTGTTGCAGAATCAGTAATCATTCATTACAGTGACGCCGAAACGGGAGAACCGATTCACCGCACGGCAACATGCCCGGTGTTAAGAGAACTCTCATAGCAAATCACGTTACGATCATCATTCTGATACGAGCAGACGGTTTACATGAAGAATATCCACCTCTTACTGGTGCTTATCACCCTCTCCATCGTCTCGTGTACCATCCGCGCCTATGACACGAAACGACTTGCCACCGATTTCAAGACAAAGGGATTTATCGACACCGATCACTTCCAGATCGTCGTGCAGGCACATCCGGACCACGACAGGCGGGGACTCGTCAGTCAGCGGGAAAGCGCCATGGAAAACGCCCGGCAGCGGCTCAAGCAAACAGTGATCGAGAAGCTCGCCGACTACTACCTCTCCTACTATGCACGGAAACAGGACGTTGCCAGCAAAAGCGCACTCCTGTCACAGACAGACAGGATGCTGCAACTGAATCAGGCGATGGCTCAATACCTCGAGTATGGATACACGGCCTTCGAGTATTATGCCAGGGATAATTCAGCAGTGCTCGTTCATCGAATAGTCAAACGGGGCTTGAAAGATGATATCGAATCCACAGATATTCCCTTTGCACAGCACGAGAAGCAACAAGAAAAGGAATAGGGTGACCCCATGCAAACACACTGCTCACGAATCCTCATGGCGACTATTGTCTTCCCGCTTACCCTGTCACCCCTGTTCCTGTGCACGAAAGGCCAGCGTGACACCGTTCCCGGGAAAGATACGGCTCTCGTCAGAGAGTATCTCGATGAAGGTTTCATCTCAGAGGATGTTTTCAGGGTGGTGATTGTCATTCCGCAGGGGAGCACTGAAGATATAACTGTTATTGAGAAGCGGGCAAAACAGCGGGCACTCATGTCACTGCAGAAATATCTCACCTCGCGAAATATGACGGTTGATCAGAAAATGCGCAGGAAACTCCTTCACCTCGCCGAAGGCGGCACCCTCTCCAAACGCGATGATACCTGTGAAACGAGACAGGTATACCTCTTTCAGATCAACAGAAGAAACCTCAAACACCACGTTGACTCAATACCCACGGGGAGATAGCTGAATGACGCTGCTGCACTATTCAGTTGAGGGATCCTTTTCCTGATAGACATAATAGGCAAGATTCTTAAAGACAAAGAGATCGAGATGATCACGATGATCATCATAGATGCTGCTGATCATGACACCGATGCCGTTCTCGCCGCCGCCCAGCTCATCGATACGGACCACCATTGCCAGCGCTTCAATACATGTAAGTTCGCTGTCGACCGATGACAGGTCAATCTCAATCCGTACGATGCTCGATTTCCTGAGAGACTCCCTTGACTTGAAATAGAGCCCGCCACGACTTATATTCACGATTGTGCCGATCATGTTCAGCGCCTCGTCTTCGTCCAGCGATGATTCAACGAGTGTTTCAACGACTCGAATCGGCACTTCAATCTCAAACCGAATATTCTTTCTTTTATCCTGATCGATATCGGAAGAGCACCGGTCAATCATCCACTGCTCGAATTTATCATCGAACCACATCATCATGGCATCTTCGAAGCGCAGATCGCGATCCTTCTTCTGGCAGGCATCGTAGAACAGCTCTATTTCCCGCTTGATGTCACCAGAGAGATCCTCGTACTTAATGTGCTTTCTCATGATATAAGCAACGCTCCCGATCGATGGTGGCGGAAGGGGAAGCAGAAACCGCTGAAGCGGTCAGGGAAGAAGATGCCTCCGCATGATCTTCCCCTCTGTCACTGCGACTATGCCCCCCCTAACGGACAGGGAAAAACTCCTGAGATAGGTGTATCGGCGTGCAGATAAAAATGCAATGATTTTTTGCAAATTGTCGATATAATTAATGAGCATCACCGCCCCTGCCAGAGAAAGTTTTTCATCACAACCGCCAGGAGCAATGATGCCTGCGGGAAGGGAACGAACGAAGAAGCGAAATGCAAACCCCTGTGGTACGGGCGCTCCACGGAAATTAATTATTTTTGTTGCATTCAGACAATTGATACGATATAGTCAATACTTCGGATCACGTTTTCGCATAACGCACGGGGAAATCGTCTGTTCCCGGACAACGCTTCATCAGTATCCGGTTAAAAAAACTTCATTTGTCATACCATGTTAATTATATGATACGTTTGAGCCTGAAAGGAATATTCACCACAGCACTCATCATCCTCGCACTTCTGGCGTTCGATCCCCTATATGCCTCTTCACCCTTCAATATCAATTCACAGCCTGCAGTGATCAGAATCCTTCTCAACAGAGAGCAGAACATCAAACACACCAAGAACATCATCAATATTATCAATCAGATTGACGAGGTCTATACGCAACTCCATACAGATCTCTCCAGGGGAGATCGCATAACCATCTTCTTCGACCCGGCACACGGGAAATTGAAGGATGGCAACTGGGAGGGGGAGGTCACCCGACGTATGAGCTGTACGGGATATCCTGAAGAATACTACTCGATAATGATATCACGCCAGCTCTATCGACTTCTCGCGAAAAACAGATTCATTGATGTTAAATCAACACGAGACTTTCTCGCCGTGATGAAAGGGGAATCAGACACGTATAAGAACATTCCCTTTACCACAACCGTAAAGATGGCAAAAAAAGAAAAGGCCTTTATAATTATCAGTGAGCACCTGAATAATATTTCCACCATCCACAAGGCGAGCGGTTTCATCAACCTCCCCGGCATTCACATCACCTACAATAAATGGGGATGGAGATACCTGACGTACATTAAGAATACTTACAAGGGCTTCCTCACCCTCTATAACAAGCTCGATACGACCGGTTTCTCTCACGCCTATGCCCTGCAGCTCAGAAAAAAGCTGGTATCACAGGGCCTCAGAGCAAATAACTGGGAGTTCGGCTCAGTTGCCGATGATCGCTTCAGCTACTTCATCGACTTTCCCATTTCGGTAATCTTCGAATCGGGATTCATCTCAAATCCCGAGGAGGAGGAGCGGCTGCGCGATCCCGAGTATCAGAGGGTGCTGGCCGAAGCGCAGTATCGTTCATTCCTCGACACGGTAAACAAAATTTTTGGGATCGATATCTCCGATAACAAGCGGGCCAAGAGCACCGCTCGCCGGCAGTGCAGCATAACCCTGATAAAGCTCTCCCGAATGGCGCTCTACTATATCAACAACAGCGAACCGGAAAAGGGCATAATCGTCATAAACGAGATGTATCAACGATACAAATCAAAATACCGAAAGCACTTAAAACCGTATCTTGAGATAAAAGCGCTCCTCGCACGCGCCACCCGTTCCTATGAGAAGGGGAAGAAACTCATAACAGCGAAGCGCTCCCGGAGGGAAAGCAAGAAAACATACTGGCGAAGGTACCGGAGAGGGAAAAAGCTCGTGCAAATAGCCCTGAGAGCATTGAAGAAGAAAACGCTCTTCAACAGTCTCCAGAAAGACTATTCGGATGAATACAGGAAATTAATCGGATACAAAACAAAGAAAAAAACCTGCACCCGGAAGCTTGCACGAACGCTTCAGAAGAAAGAGCGGGTGTATCCCATTCCGATCCGGCGGGCATCGCTCGCCACCCCCGTAATTCTGCCCATTGAAAACGGCCAGAGCCTCGTGGATGCCTTGCGAGACGCCCTCAACCCCGGCGAGGAAACGCTCAAGAAACTGGTCTGCTCTTTCAAGAAAGCCACAACGTGGAAAAAGGTACGGGTTTATCGCTACTCGAAAAAGCGGAAGCGGCGAATCTATTACTGGAAAAAGGTTAAAAAGAGTGTTAACTTTACCACTGGCATTTACATAGTTCACCTGGATGAAAAATTAGTTGTCAAAAAGGTCAGGAGAGTAACAAAGGTATCACTAAATCAGAAAAGGTATCAGAATCAACAGTACCTGAAGAATTCCTATTTTGCCATTGAAGAGAAATTCCGAACACTATAAGAGCGGAAGGCACCTCCCAGCAGAAAACCGAACATTTCAGACGTTGAAGTCGGGGAAACCGTACTATTTCTTCGGGGACTATCTCTGGGAGAAGTACGGGAGGAGAGTCCTGAAGCTCCCCATCAACGCCGGATTCTCCTGCCCGAACCGGGACGGAACAATCAGCACCGCCGGATGCATATTCTGTTCTGAGGACGGTTCAACGGCACCAACCGCTGTGGGATTCAACACCATTCAGGAACAGATGGAGAACGCCAGGAGGAGCTTCAGGCGCTCCGATGCGGATACGCGGTATATTGCATACTTCCAGGCATTTACGAACACCTATGCTCCAGTTGGCCGTCTTGCCACCGTTTATGAGACAGCCATCAAAGAACCCGATGTCATCGGGCTTATGGTGGCAACCCGACCCGATTGTCTCCCTGATGAGGTGCTCGATCTCCTCAACAGGTTTCAAAGGGACGGTTTTGAGCTCTGGCTTGAGATAGGCATGCAGACAATGCATGAGAAGAGCCTGCAAGTGCTTAACCGGGGACATACCCATGATATAACCCGCGCGGCGATACGGCGTGCTTCCGAGAAAGGAATCCCGGTTTGCACCCACCTCATACTGGGCATACCCGATGAAACATGGCATGATATGATGGAAACGGCACGGGAGATATCCTCGCTTCCCGTCAGCGGCGTCAAGATTCATCACCTCCATGTTATACAGGGAACAGCGCTTGAGCAATCCTACCTGAAGGGAGCGCTCACCGTGATGGAACAGGATGAGTACGTTTCAACGACATGTGATTTTATTGAGCGATTGCGCCCCGACATTATCATACACCGGCTCTTCGGCGATCGCGATGAACGGACACTCGTCGCTCCCCGCTGGTCACTGCATAAGGGAACGGTTACAAAAGCCATAGAGGACGAATTCTCGAGACGGGGGACCTTTCAGGGGTTCCTCTCACAGGATACCGACATCCCCTGAAAGGAGCTGCCATGGGAAAATACCTGCAACCCGATACTTACGCCCGCAATACACTGGAACGCTATACGGGATCAGACGTAAGCGAATTCCGCTCACATATTCTCCTGGTCAATTTTCATCGCTACATCGAACACTTCTCGCAGCTCACCGGCGCAGCGATACGATCGGGATACTGGACAGCCTGTCACGACGCAGAACGTGACATCTCCATTATCAATTTTGGCGTCGGCTCTCCGGCAGCGGGAATTATCGCACACTGCATCTCCTTCCTCGATGAGATAAACAGTGTTCTGATGCTCGGCATGTGCGGTGGCATCGATATTGAACTCGAGATCGGGGAGCTGCTCATCCCCACTGCCAGTGTCCGCGATGAGGGAACCAGCAAACATTATCTCCCGCAGAATGTGCCGGCACAGCCGACTTTCTGGATTAACCGGATATGCGAAGAGGTTATCAGGAGAGAGCTCCGGACAATCCCGAGAAAGGGGATCATGCTCACCACCGATTATCGGATGTGGGAGTTTGATAAGGAGTTCATCGAATACATTCTCAAACAGCGGATCATCGCCATCGACATGGAGATTGCCACCCTCTTCTCGGTCGCTTACGCGTTGAACCTTCCTATCGGCGCACTTATGCTCATATCAGATCTCCCGCTCAAAAAGGGGGGCATAAAGAGCAAGGAGAGCGCAAAGGAGATATTTCAGAAGTACACCGAGCGGCATCTCGACATGGGCATCAAAGCAATCGAGGAAATCAAGTTAAGAACTCCGGTTGGCGAATCCCGAATCCGGAGCGAATGGTAAAAAGAAAAAACTGAGGGGACCATAAGCCGAATTCTGTTTAAGCAGCCATCTATCTTGAATGCAGGTTGCCCTGCATTTCCGTGCGACCTACCCACAACCTCGAGCGGGTCACTCTCAAACGGTTGCCTACTCGGTCTTGCACCGGGTGGGGTTTACCCTGCCATCTCCCTCGCAGGAGATGCGGTGAGCTCTTACCTCACCTTTTCACCCTTACCCCGCAGGGGGCGGTATGTTTTCTGTGGCACTTTCCGTCGCCTCACGGCGCCTGGGCGTTACCCAGCACCCTGCCCTGTGGTGTTCGGACTTTCCTCACCGGCTACCAGCGGTAACCAAGCGCGACTGCCTGTTCCCCTCAGTTCTATAATACGTTTGAAAACACTATATAATAAGATGTGAAGTGTGTAAATAAAAAAATTACAATCCCCTTCCGCGCACTTTTGAAGGAGAACTCTCGGGATAAGAGTTGTTTTTATCTTTTATTTATCTAATAAAAAATATGAAACTTCAAATATGTGCTAAATTAGTTATTGGGCACTTTTCGGTGTGATTCTTTTCTACTGCTTTTGCTCAATGTGAAAGCATAATAACAATACTTCAATTAATTGCATGGAGGATTATCATGGGAACAAAAGGTATTGAGATAGTAGGCGTTGATGTAAAGGAACTCATCAAGCTGCTCAACAAAGCGCTGGCGGATGAATGGCTTGCCTATTATCAGTATTGGATCGGTGCAGCGATCGCCCAGGGGAGGATGAGAGGTGTCGTTGCCGGGGAATTGATGGAGCATGCAAATGAAGAGCTGAAGCATGCGGAAATGCTTGTAGAGCGCATCAATCAGCTAGGCGGAACACCACTCCTGGAACCGAAAGAGTGGTATGACCAGACCAACTGCGGCTATGAGAAACCCTCCGATCCCAATACAAAAACACTCTTACAGCAGAATATTAAGGGGGAGCAGTGCGCTATAGATACCTATAGAGAGCTCGCCGATTTTGTCAAAGACAGGGATCCTATCACCTATAATATGGCAATTGAAATAATGACGGAAGAGGTGGAACACGAAGAGGATCTGGAAGCCATACTCGAGGATATGAAAACGCCTGTTTCCTGACACGACGGCTTTCTCAATTACGAATTAACCGCGCTTCTTCTCTCTCCTTTCTTTACAGCGGGGAATTCTGAGGCACGAAACAATATGGGTTTTTATACACCGGCGGCCAGAAGGGCCGCCTTTTTGTGGAGGAACAGCCCCTTGTAAGACTGCCCCTCTTATCATGCTAGAAGCCCTTAAGAAATGTACCTAAGAACAGTATTACAAAGCCGATTAAAAGTATCCAAAAAACAATGCCCGTGAGCACGGGGATTGCCACGAAATAAGCCAGAACTCCGATTAATTCAACAATTAAAGCAATCCACCACGTTATCTGCTTGGGTGCATTGAGTGTCATAATACGTACCTCCCTTTTTTGAAATTTGGTATTCTTTTACGCCTCACAACCGGACAATAATACATAAAGACTGATTCTCATACTATAAATATACATATTCCCCACCCCCAAGTCAAAAGAAAACCCTTCTTTTCCTCAGTATATGAATCTTCAGTACAGGAAAATTTTCCGTGAGCAAATCAAAGGGCTCTTAAATATCTCCGAGCGCCACGCTTAGTCTCTGTACGCAGAGCAGATGAATCATTCTGTATTTATAAAAGCCGAGCAACCTATCACCTCGGTTTAATCTTCATTATTCTCATCCAGGAGCTTCATTACCTCTTTCTGAATTAATTCATACACTCTATCTTCAAGTTCTTTCGAAGGAAGCTTCTTTTCCTTTTTGATGCCCAGATTTGACGTGAGCTCAATATAGCTGTCAGCCGCCATCCCTTCATCCTGAAAAAGCTTCTTGCCGCATCGAATCGAGCAGGCATCGATAAGCAGACGTTTTTCGGAGTTTCTTATAATCTCTTTGAATTTCCACGGAATTCTGATGGCCGGAAGGCATCCGATTTTCACCAGTTCAGGATTCTCCTCCCATATCTTTATACAGGCCTTTGAGGCGGCAACTCCCGTCGCGCACCCGCCGTAGCAGTTAAAGAGAAACAATTTGTAGGTCATAATATACTCCCCGTTCTTTCCATCCGCATTTTTCTCCAGCTGTTATGAATTATCAGTTTGTTATATACTCTTTCAGCTTCGGAACCTCTTCCACAACATCTCCTCGTTGAAAAAATGTTATCCCCCTGCATTGAAGTCATTTCCCCTTTGCACTGCCAAGAGAGCACGCCTGGAGGTTCAGATACTGTTATACCATTTCTCCGTAAAGGAATCTGTAAATGCCAATTTACCATGTGTCAGTATCACATGATTGAAAGAAAATATATATTGAAAATCTTTTTATAATACTATAATGGGCTCTCCTGAAAAAAAAGAGATTCTCATTGAATTACATCTTTACCGAAGATATTAAGTTTCTTGACAGCAATTTGTGGCCTTTTATTGCAAAATATGGGTCCTTTAAAAAATAATTGTTATAATAATTCACTTTTTGAAATAAGGCCACAATTATGAAATAAAAAAATAAAGGTCATTTTTTATCAAAGGTTTTTCGAATAAATTTTAACAAACAAGAGGCGTATAAATGAAAATTACAATAGTCTACGATAATACCGTATACAAGCAGGGGCTCAAATCCGACTGGGGATTTTCCTGCGTCGTTGAAGCGGAACATGCGCCGAAGATACTTTTCGATACCGGGGCAAACGGGATGATACTTCTTTCAAATATGAAACAGCTCGGCATTGACCCCGCATCCATCGAAACGATAATCATCTCGCATTCCCACTTTGACCACACCGGAGGGCTCTCTGCCTTTCTCAATGCGAACAATGAGGTCGATGTTTATGTGCCTCATTCTTTCAGGGGCCTGCGAGGAGCGAGAAATGTCATTCATGTGAGCGAGCCCCTGGAAATACATAAAAACATCTTTTCCACAGGTGAGCTCTCCGGCATTGAGCAGTCGATCGCCATACAATCCGGGAAAGGCCTCGTTGTCATCGATGGCTGCTCACATCCGGGAGTGGGCAGCATTCTGGAAGCGGCAGAGAAGCACGGCACAATCCATTTTCTCATCGGTGGCCTGCACGGTTTTAACGATTTCGAACTCCTTGAGAAAGTTGATTTTGTCTGTCCCACACACTGCACGCAGCATATACAGGAAATAAAAAATCTGTATCCTGAGAAATATGTAGAGGGCGGTGTGGGCCGAATTATCGAAATCTGATCGAGGGCGGGTGAGCGTTTTTACCGCCGTACTGCCCCCCTCTGAACGGCTTAGACTGCTCGTCCACCCTTGAGAAGGCCGGCTTTTTAATCGTTCGAAGAGCAATGATATGGCAACTCAACCGCAGGGCGGCGGGCAGCTTTCAGCAGTGAGAATGTCGGGTGAGTGGCATCACTCTCAATATTATTCATATCTCTGCTTCAGCGATTCATAGAGCTTATTGTATTTTTCATGAATCATCTTTTTATCGAATTCCCAGAATTCAGTTAACATATTTTCCAGCTCAATCTCAGAAAAGTACTTCTCCGTATCGGGGAAGAAAGTTTTATCCTCTTTAATGATATGCTCCGGATAAAAATCAATCAAGTAGGATAATCTCTCAACGATTACATCGATGCTCTTCGAGTCTCCATCAGCGTATCGGCTATTCGCTTCAACCAGTTCTCCGACTACCTCTCGTGCGTTTATATGCTCATCAACCAGTTCCTGCATAATTCTCCTGTCATCATCATGTAATTCCTTCTTTTCCAATTCCCGGAAAAGTATATCTTCTTCTTTCCCGTGATGTGTCCGATCCGCATACATTCTTATGAAATCAACAATGGTATCGATGAAAACAGGATTTACTTTCCTGTTTGCCTTGATACGCTTCAATTCTTCAGCTGCAATAGTAAGCATCTTTTCGATAAGCCTATGCTCAATCATCAACGGCCCTCTCGGCTTCATACCATCCTCCCTGTGATGCTCTTTTAATCTGTGTATACGTCACCAATTATCGGTTACGTGCACTTTCACGATAAACAAGTGACGAGAACACAATTGCACGAATCGTCAATCAGCAATCGTAACACCTCGCGAACGAAATGAAAGACCCTGCTGTCCGCTTGTGCTGATCATTATTGTCTCAATAACAGGTTCATTGACCTTCGAATATGAATGCCATGTAACAATAAAATTGGCGCCAACACCCCCTCTCGTATCCGTTTCCTTGATACCGAGGTTAAATGTCTCCAGGGGGGCCAACTCTAATTGCTTACCCCTGATATATTTGTGTATCAGCTTCCCCGAAGTGTCATAATAATTAATAGAAGTAATAATTATTTTATTTTTCAGATCGACATTATGTACACTTAAGGTGATAGAAAGGTTGAATTCCCACTTTAGATCACTGTGATAAATAGATGAATATGCGGGAACATACACTGTCCCCTTCCGCATTATCTTTCCCGGTTGAGATGACAGGTCTTTCGCGCTTATAAACAGCACGGATAGTATGAAAAACAGTGAAACAGCATATTTGTGTTTCATAACAATACCACCATGAGTTTTATAATCGAAAATGCTCTATTGCGTCATAATGCCTTCAAATGATGTTTTATTTTCAGGCAATCCTATGATTGCAATATAATCTCCATCTCTGAAAGTGAAATGAGCATCGGGA
The DNA here is from genome assembly GCA_964652955.1 of uncultured Leptospirales bacterium. Taxonomy (GTDB): domain Bacteria; phylum Spirochaetota; class UBA4802; order UBA4802; family JAKQUI01; genus CAZZCF01. Next base: position 13,835 of record CAZZCF010000021.1, on the reverse strand, counting down.
TTGGGAATCAATTCATCATTCCTCAATACTCCGACAACGGAAACTCCCGTTTTCGAGCGGATTGCCAGTTCACCGATTGATTTCCCAACAATGCTACTGTTAGTTGTGATTTCCAGCCAGCTCATTTCGAGAAGAAACGGTGTTTCTTTGAATTTTGCCAGAATTGAATTATGCAATCTTTCAAATTTTGAACTGAAATTACTTTTTTGTCTTATACTGTCAGTGAACCGATAAACTTTGGTTAAGGGAACATCAAGAAGCATGAGAGACTGCCTGATAATCTCGAGACTGGCTTCAAATTCGGGCTGCACTACTTCAAAGATATTCATTTCAAATAATTCATCGGCATGAGAAAGATCATCCGCTCTGGCGATAATCTTTATATCCGGATTAAATCTCATGGCAGTTGTAATTATTTCACGGGCAGTCGCAATAAATGGCACAGTGACAATCAACAACCGGGCTTTGTTGAGTTTTGTGCTATATAATACGACCTCCTGACCTGCATCGCCATATATTATAGGGAAACCGGCATTCTTGGATTTTTCGAACCTCCGATAATCCTGTTCAATAATTATGAAGGGAAAACCGAGTTTGTGAAAAATCGATGCAATTTGAGAACCAACACGGCCTCCACCTGCAATAATAATATGCTCGCTCAAACCCCCTTCAGGTACATTCATGGTTTGAATCTGCTCATGTTTAAACCACTTCCTTTTCAATGAGTACAATGGCGTTGCGAGAAGTGATAAAAACGGTGAGATTATCATGGTAATAATAGAGACCGAAAGCACTAGTGAAAAAAAATCAGCGCTAATAACATTGCTATTTAATCCAGCTCTCGCCAGAACAAAAGAGAATTCACCAATCTGAGCAAGTCCGAAACCCATTGCGAGGGGAATGATGTTATAATATTTGAAAACAATGCTGAGAGTTGAAAAAATAAGAATTTTACCCAGTATAATGAGAACCACAAGAACAAAAACCAGAAAGAGATGTTCATATATAAAAACAGGATTTAAGAGTATCCCCATAGAAGTAAAAAAAACCAGTCCGAATATATCACGGAGTGGAATGATGTCATTAAGAGCCTGATGGCTATAATCTGATTCATTAATAACCATGCCGGCTATAAAAGCACCGAAAGCCAGAGAGAGCCCGAACAGATGAGTGAGATAACCGACCCCCAGTCCCAATGCAGTAATCGTAATCAAAAACAATTCTCTCGAATGCAGCTTCACAACAAATTTCAGAAACCATGGAATAATTCGGATCCCTATGATTATTATTGCCAGCAAAATCAAGAGTGCTTTCAGGAGCGTAAGAAAAATCTGAATGAAATTATTCTCAAGAGAAAGAAGATTGGGAATGATTAACATGAGCGGTATGGCTGCCAGATCCTGCACAATCAATACGCCAACCATAGCCTTGCTTGAAAGCGTCCCTATTAATCCTCGACTCATAAGGGTTTTCAGCACGACCATCGTACTGGATAACGATATTACCATGCCCAATACAATCGATTCTTTCACGGGCATGTGTGCAAAATGTCCGATTGCAAATCCGTAGGCAATTAGTATTAATATCTGTATTGGTGTTCCAATTAATGCAATAGCCTTAACGGTTTTTAATTCCTTGAAAGATAAATCGAGGCCTATTGAGAAAAGAAGCAGGGCGACACCGATCTCAGCCAATAACTCAATACGTGGAATATCTGAAACGGTAAAACCGCCGGTGTAAGGACCTATTATTATACCTGCGAGGATGTATCCGATCAGCGGGGGTATTTTGGCTTTATTCGCGATTAATCCAATTATTAAGCCAACAATTATGATAATGATAAGATCTTCTGCTATGCCCATTATGTTATTATTACATTAAAGACTTACTGTATGGCAAGCAAGAGAATTGCGGGACGAAAAGCTACATGCCGCGACTCAACAACAGATGACAGCCGCTAGCTGATCCCTACTCATTATGCACTATCACCTGTGATCTGTCACAACTCACCCGGTACTCGTCATCAACTACCCGTTACTCGCCACCAGCCATTTTATACCAGACATCACCCACAATAATCACTTAGAGCCGACAGCTAATCACTATTCACTCCTCTTCGCCGGCAAAAGAAACAACCTGAGGTTGAACCAGCCGCTCAAAGTCCCGATACTTCATCTGTATGAGCTCGGTGTGCGTCCCGGCGTTGAATGCTATCTCCTCGCTCTTCAATTCTTCGGAGACGTAGACCTTCATGTCATAGAGATTGCCGAAAGGGGGCATCGCCCCGGGCTCGCAATCGGGAAAAGCGTTCTGGAACTCCTCCTCGCTGGCAAGCTCGACCTCAGAAGCGTGCAGAAATAACCGAAACTGTTCCAGGTTCACCTTCTGATTGGCGGGCAGCACAACCATTACCATCTCGCCTTCGCGCCTGACAATGACCGTTTTGGCGATTCCCTTCCCGGAGAGATGTGCCGAGTGCGCAACCCCCTGTGCGGTATAGGCTGGAGTATGCATGATATTCGTATAGCGAATATTGTTGCTGTCAAGATACTCCCGCAATCGTTGTCCGGGCATACAAACCTCCCCTCCCGTTATTGTGTGCGGCATGTATAATATACAAAAGCCGGAAAGAGAAGTACAGTTATTATTGTCACGCAAATCGCCGGTTATTCGTACACCTTCTCTTCATCCTGATCAGCACCGACCGCATCCTCTTCAACCTTGCGGAGGTTCTCTTTCGAGAGCACCTTGTGATACTCCTTGTACCACTCGTTCTGTATGATGAGCTGCATTATCTCGCTGGTGCCAACCCATATCATCGCGAGCCGAATATCCCTGACAATCCGCTCAATGGGGTAGATATTGGTGTACCCGATGCCACCCATTACCTGCATGCAATTGTTGGCTATCTCCCAGCAGGATTCGGTGACATACTTCTTCGATTCGGAGACCATTCGCCGGATCCGATTCGGGTGAACCGTTCCCGAGTCAACGGCCCGGGCGGTCGTATAGACGAGCGAGCGCGAGGCATCGAGCAGCGTAACCGAATCGGCTACCTTGAATCCGACCCCCTGGAAGTTCATAATCTGCGTCCCGAAGGCCTTCCGCATTGAAGTGTATCTCGTCGCGATCTCGATGGCCGGACGAACCGATCCGACGGTCATCGCGGCGGTACCCAGCCGCTCGGGTATCATCATCCTGACAAAAACCTCAAACCCGCCGTTAATTCCGTTGAGCGCGTATCGCTCGGGAACCCGCACCTCATTCATTACCACCCGGCCGGCACCGCCACCCCTGACACCCATGAGACCGTAGAGATACTTCGACTCCACTCCCTTCGTCCTCGGCACCATGAAGGCGGTGAGCCGCTCATGAGGCGAGCCGTCAGGATTGGTCACCGCATAGATGAGAAACCAGTCCGCCCCCTCGGCACCGACGATAAATCGCTTCTGACCCGTGATAATCCAGTCCCCGCCATCCTTCCGCGCCGTCGTGGTGGCACCGAAGAAGTCAGATCCTCCTCGCGGCTCGGTAAGGCCTTCAGCGGCGTAGACCTCGCCTTTCAGCAGGGGGACCACCACCTCCTGTTTCAGCTCTTCGTCGCCGAAGTCGACAACCGCCTCACAGACAATATCGGCGCCGACACCCCAGAGACACGCCAGCGAGTAGCTCGCAACGCCGACCTCCTCGGCGACAATGGCATCCTCAACCCAGCCGAGGCCCCTGCCGCCGTACTCGGCTGGAATCCGTATTCCGAGGAGATTCCGTTTCCCCGCCTCCTTGAGATACTCCTGAGGAAACTGCACCCGCTCGGCGTCCATGTCGAGTATCATCTCCTTCGGGACCCAATTGGTAAAATCCCGCGCCTCGTCACGAAGCTTCTTCTGCTCTTCGTTCATTAAAAAATCAAACATCGAATACCTCCTTCACCGGACTGGCTCCGTTATCACTTGAATCTCTTCGAAAGAGTCCCTGAGGAACAGAATCCTCTTCATAACGGCCATCCGGCTGTTCAGATAGCGAATCTCCCTGAGAATTTCTTCGCGCTGTCCTCCGATAACCAGCTCACCGATGAGCTCACGGATCCGATCGGGGAGAGCGACGGTCTGTATATTCTTGAATTGCCTCCCTTCTCGCACGGCCCGCTCGTTAACGGTCCATATCGGCACTATCTCAAACCGCTGCAGTATCTGTTTAACAGGCCGGGAAAGGTACAGGTTGAGAATTATCGATTCCCTGGTCGTATACCGTCCGCCATCGGGGAGCTCATATGAAAATGTTTGATTCGAGATGAAGTTGCCCAGACTATAGAAGATAAAGGTTTCTCTTCCATCCCGGGTTGAAACCTTCTCCACATACTGCAAAACATGCGGATGGTGGCCAACGACAAGATCAACTCCCTCTTCAAGGTACTCACGCAGCAGTATCGTGTCTATCTTCTGGGGAAAATATTTATACTCCATTCCGCGATGAACAATCATGACCAGGTAATCGACCCACCCCCGAATCGCCCTGATATCCTCCAGAACCACTTCCTTATCATAGAGGTTGTTGATAAAGTAACCCCTCGGATTGAGCGGAAAGCCGTAATTCGATACTCCGGTATAGGCGATGAAGCCGATACGAATGCCATTCATCTGCACGATAATGCCGGAACGCGCTGCCGTTTCGGTTCCCTTGACGCCGATATAATCGATCCCGTAATTCCTGAGATACCGCATCGTCTCAACAAGTCCGCTCGCCCCCTGATCCAGCATGTGATTATTGGCAATGGTGAGGAGATTGATGCCCATCTTCTTCATCGCCGGCATCACCTCGGGAAAGCAGTTGAAGATCAGCCTCTTCCCGACAAAGGGTGCTGCTACCGGAAACTCCATGTTTCCGATGACCATGTCGGAGCTCTCAAAGCAGGGCCGAATTCGCTCAAAGAGATAATCGAATCCTCCGTTGTTCATCGAGGAATTCTTCTTCAATCGATTATTGGCCAGAGCGCATTGCTTTACGGCATTGTGCATCATGATATCGCCGATAAAGGAGATTTTAACGGCTTCCCCTCCCCCACCGAGAGCGTCGAGTCGGGGAATCAGGATACAGAGGATGATAAGAGCGGGAGATATTTTTTTCATAAAAAATTTATATCACCATAAAAATTGACTCACCCCAATCTCACCCCTGCCGAGCGAGATGTAAAGTGAAATTCAAAAAAAATGTTTCCATGCAAACTGTTGTGCCCCGGAACAAAATTTTCATTCAGTTAATACGACATAATACCGATAGGAATAGAGAGCAGCCCCTGTCTGCCCAGCGACAGAAGAAACGGTCAGGGAAAATCGGGAGAAAGTTATGACATCATCAACCCTTCGCATTTTCATACTTCTCACTGTTATTCTTTCGGTACCCCTTGCGCTCACCGCAGATGAGGCGGGCAGCAAGCGTGATCTCATTCGAATTGCTGATGATATGAAATATCAGAATGGCCTTCAATTCTACCTCCTGAAAAGGGAGAATCGGGCTCTGCAGGAATTCAATGAGTACCTGGAGGTATTCATCAACGGCATACACCGCAAAGAGGTTTTCGCCACTATCGCGAAGATATACTTTGACCAGCAGGAATACTCTCGCTCCATACAGGCGTATGAAGATCTTTACGCTGAATTTCCTCACTCGGATGAAGGGGTGGAAGCATTCTTCCGAACCGGCCTCTGCTATCAGAAGATGGGTGATGAGAAACGCGCCCGTGAGGTATTCGAAATCCTCATGCGGGATCACCCGGACTCGCACTTCGCACAACGAGCACGGATTTACCTGAACATTTCCGAAATCCTCACCGGGCAGAAGGAGAATCACGATAATCTGAATCAGGATATTAATCAAACCGATCAAACTAATCAATAGTGTGCTGTTAAATAACAGCCACCAAGGCACGGGTTTGTTGAAAAAGTATAATGTCACTGGTATATTAATTCATTTTTTTTCGAATCTTCATAAACCAGCAGCTATACTTAATACCATCAATTAATCTAAAAAAAATATTGACAGCAATTATGTCCTGACCAATTATGCCTCTCCAATTCCCCTTCCGATCACCGCGAAACACGCCTGATATAAAAGGGACAATCGAAATCGGTATGACGGATTATAAACGAGGGGGTAGTTCTATGTTCAGGAATGAGAGGAAATCATGTCATTTCAGAAAGTGAGAAATATCGGCATCGCCGCACACATCGATGCGGGAAAAACAACGGTTACCGAACGGATACTCTACTTCACCGGCACCACGAGGAAGATGGGCGAGGTACATAACGGCCAGGCCACCATGGACTTCATGAAGCAGGAGCAGGAGCGCGGGATAACCATTGCATCAGCGGCCATCTCCTGCAGCTGGAAAGACCATCATGTAAACATCATCGACACGCCCGGCCATGTTGACTTTACCGTTGAGGTCGAGCGCTCAATGCGGGTCATCGATGGTCTCGTCACCGTCTTCTGCGCTGTTGCAGGAGTTGAACCGCAGAGCGAAACAGTGTGGCATCAGGCTGATCGCTACAAGGTCCCCCGTATCGCCTTTGTGAATAAAATGGATCGGGTCGGCGCCGATTTCAAAGAGTGCCTGCATCAGATGGACTCCCATCTCGATGCAAATCCGGTTGCCTTCCAGATCCCCATCGGCGCCGAGGAGGGCTTTCAGGGGTGCATCGATATCATTGAACGAAAAGCCATCATCTTCAGAGAATTCGAGCGGGAGGAGACCGAAGTCCCCGAAGAATATCGGGAACGCTGTGAAGAGACGAGACACGCACTTGTAGAGAAGCTTGCCGACTTCAGTGATGAGATCATGGAGCGGTATATCGAAGGTGGTGATATTCCACCGGCAGTCATCAGAAAAGCCGCACGGGAAGCAACGATCAGACTTCTCATTACGCCGGTCTTCTGCGGGTCCGCCTACAAGAACAAGGGAATACAGCTCCTCCTCGATGCCGTTATCGATTATCTCCCCTCACCTATTGATGTTGGCGCCATTGTGGGGCTTGACACGATGATGCCGGAGAAACATCACACCCGGCATCCCAGTATACACGATCCCTTCTGCGCGCTCGCCTTCAAGCTCATACATGATCCCTATGTGGGCCAGCAGACCTTCACACGGATATATTCCGGCGAACTGAAGAGCGGGATGCCCGTGTACAATGCAACACAGGAAAAAACGGAGCGTATCGGAAGAATCCTGAAAATACACGCCAAGGATCGGGAAGAAGTTCGCTCTGCGGGGGCTGGTGATATCGTTGCACTCATCGGCATGAAGTACACCAAAACCGGCGATACGCTCTGCGATCCGGAGCACCCGATCCTCCTCGAGTCGATTTTTGTACCGCCGCCGGTCATTGACCTCAGAATTGCCGCAGCGTCTCAGCGTGATAACGAGAAGCTCGGCACGTCGCTGCGGAAGCTCACTATGGAGGATCCCTCATTTGTTGTGCATTTCGATAACGAAACAGATGAAACCATCATCTCAGGCATGGGGGAGCTTCATCTCGAGATTATCGTCGACCGGCTGAAAACAGAATTCGGGATTGACGTACAGGTCGGCGAGCCATCGGTCTCCTTCCGGGAGACGATAGCTGCTGAGGCGGAGGCCGAAACGCGTTTTGTCAAGCAAACCGGCGGGCACGGCCAGTACGCTCACTGTGTCCTGCGGATTGAGCCGAATCAGGGGAAGGGATTTGAATTTGTAGAACACATCAAGGGCGGCGCTATCCCTGCAGAGTTTATTCCCGCAGTGCGGCGGGGAATCGAGGAGGCGATGGGAGCAGGCATTCTCACCGATTTCCCCGTGGTCGACGTGAAGGTGGTTCTGCTCGACGGCAGCTATCACGCCGTGGACTCTTCCGATCTTGCATTCAGGACATGCGGTTCACTCTGTTTCAAAGAAGCCTTCGCAAAGGCCGAACCGCAGCTCCTCGAACCGCTTATGAAGATAGAAATAAATACTCCCGATGAGTATATCGGCGATATCACCGGCGATCTCAGCAGGAGAAGGGGAAAAATCGTCTCCATGAGAAGGTTCAGAAAGGGATCGCAGAAGCTCAACGGCTTTGTCCCCCTCATGGAGATGTTCGGGTACGCGACACAACTCAGGAGCATCTCAAGCGGCCGTTCCAGTTACTCCATGGAGTTTTCCGCCTATACAGCACTCAACAGAGACCTGCAGAAGCGCGTCGTTGCAGAAATACGGGAAAAGAAGCTCCAGCGTGTCTAGCGAGAAATATCGAAGATCGCGGCCGCTCATGCGGTGAAGGGCTCCATGCTTCCCGTCATTTTTTAAGCTGCTTCAACAGCCTGCTGACGAATGAGCCCGCGTCCCCGACAATACCGATATCACAGAACTTGAATATGGCGGCATGAGGATCTTGATTCACCGCAACGATACACTCACTCCCCGTAATGGAAGCGGTAAACTGAACTGCCCCGGAGACACCTAAAATCATCAGGAGCTGCGGACTGATAGTTTTCCCCGTCTGGCCGATGAGGCTCTCATCGGCGAGGAGCCCCTTCTCCAGCACCGGCCTGGTGCTCCCCAGCTCTGCATCCATAAGTGAGGAGAGCTCTCGAGCCTTTCGCACATTATCGCGCGTGCTGAAGCCGCGGCCGACACAGACGACATAATCGGCATGCTCAAGACCGGTATCATACGTCTCGATTCGGCCGAGGGAGCGCACCGCAACCCGCTCCTCATAGTCAAGATCGATCTCAACACGGATGAGTTCCGCCTGCGCATGATAATTGTGCTTCTGTTCATCAAACACACCGGGACGGACGGTTGCAATCTGCGGTCTCGCCTCAGGGGTAACGATTTCGGCGAGAGCATTGCCATGATATGCCGGGCTTATCTGAATGAGATTGCCATCCTCATCTATCCGCAGGGAGATGCAATCCGAAGAGGTGCCGGCATGAAGACGTGCAGCGAGACGGGGCGCTATCTCCCGTCCGAAATCCGAACCCGAGAAGAGGAGGATCTCCGGCTTATAGTGCCGGATAAGATCGACCAGAACGGCGGCATAGAGCTCGGAAGAGTACTGTTTCAGCCGGGGATGCTCTATAAGGAATATCCTGTCAGCGCCGTGAGCAGTATACTCGAGCACGTACTCATCGACCGCATCGCCGATGAGGATAGCGCCAACGTAGGTATTGATAGTCGCTGCCAGCTCCCTGGCGCGATTGATGAGCTGAAGGGTAACCCGGTCCTGGAAGTAATTTCGGTGATCACCGAAAATCCATATGCCGTTATAGGTCAAATCCTTCAAAACCCCTCCGCGCTCGAACCTTGTCAAGGAGCAGAATATTTCGCTCCCGCAGAAGTTTGAGAAGCATGGTAATGGTCTCATCCGTCCGTTTGTCGTGGATCATGGTTACCGTGCGCTGTTTCTCGGGAGTGAGTATGCGTTTCACCAGAGTCGGACTCCCCGCCTTGCCAATGAGGCTCATTTCGGCGCTGATATCGTTTGCATCCCAGATCGTTACCGCATCTTCATCGAAGGCCTTGCGCAGCCCCGCAAGCGTGGCATATGCTCTCACGGGATGGCGATGGCTGTAGGTGGCCAGAGCCGGAAGCTGAGCCGTAAGGAGCTCCCGATAGCGATCACAGACACGCTCAGCAACGATCGTTCTCCCATCGAGAGTCAGGTGATTGACATAGCTCAATAGAGGAAATTCAAGAAACTCGGCAAGCTGTGGCCCGACATGACCGGTCTCCGAATCGACCGTCCGCGATCCGCAGAGAACGAGGTCCACATCACCGATCTTCCCGATTGCGCATGAGAGGGCATACGAAGTCGCCAGCGTGTCGGCTTCGGCAAAGCGCGGATCGGAAAGCAGGATCGCCCGATCAACACCCATGGCCAGTGTCTCGAGCAGCGATTCCCGGGTATTGGGAGGTCCCATGGAGAGAGCAATGATCTCATCATCACCCTTCCGGATGTCGAGGGCTCCCTTTATGGCACGTCGATCATAGGGATTGATAATTCCCGAGACGCGCTCCCGATTCGGATGGATTGACCAGCCGCTCGCAGCGCTCTCCCGTGGCACCTGTTTCAAACAGACGACAATTTTCATAGGTCGACGCTCTCTACCCGCTCCAGCAGCGAGCGTGCTATTATTATCTTTTGAATCTCGTTTGCTCCCTCGTAGATTTCAGTGATTTTCGCATCCCTGAAAAACCGCTCAATGCCATAGGACCTGGAGTACCCGTAAGCGCCGTGTATCTGTATGGCGCGGGTGGTTGCCTCCATGGCGATCCTGCTCGCAAAGCATTTCGCCATTGAGGAATAGCGGGTGAAGGGCATTCCACTATCCCGCAAGCTGGCCGCCCGAAAAACGAGCATGCGTGCAGCCTCAATGTCAACTCCCATCTCTGCAATATGACTCTGTATCATCTGCTGGCTGGCGAGCGGCTTCCCGAACTGAATCCGCTCCCGGGCATATTTCACCGAAGCCTCCAGTGCTGCCTGCGCAATGCCAACCGCCTGTGCGGCAATACCGATACGTCCCACATCGAGGGCAGCCATCGCAATGGCGAAACCCTCCCCCTTTCGGCCGAGCAAACAGTGAGGCGGTATCACCGCATCGGTAAATGAGAGCGAGCACACGGGATTCCCCCGCATGCCGCAGAGATCCTCAACCTCGCCGCGCGAGAAGCCCTCAATGCCGGACTCGGCGATAAGGACACTCATCCCCTTCCCGCTCTCATCCGGATCGGTTTTCAGGAATAGCAGAAAGATATCGGCAATGGCGCCATTGGTGACAAAGGCCTTCTGGCCGTTTACGATATAATTCCCCGCTTTATCAACATTCGCATAGGTTTCAATATTCATGGCATCAGAACCGGCATTGGGTTCGGTCAGGCAGAAGGATCCGATTCGCCTGCCAGCTATCAGCGGCACGAGAAACTCGCGTTTCTGGAAATCGGTGCCGAAAGCATACATCGGGTAGGCAGCAACGGAGTTATGGACGGATACCATCAGTCCAACGCTCGGCGAGATCCTCGAGAGCTCTTCAATACATATCGCATAGCTGACAGTATCCAGTCCGGCACCGCCGTACTCCGGCGGAAACTGAATGCCGAAAAAGTTCAATGCAGCGAGTTTCCCGATCAGGCTCTCGGTTATGATCTCGTCTTCTCTGTCTGTCGGGATCTCGGCTTCGGCAAAATCCCTGGCGAGCTCCCGAATCTTCTTATGCTTAGCGCTATAGGTGAGATTCACGATATCCCCCGTCACAAAACAGGATCCGTTTCGCCGGCATGCCCACGGAATTGATCCTGATTACAGATGAACGTGCCCGCATCGCTTTAAAAATCAAGAATTTTTTCATCGCAGTCCCTTTCAACAGGACGCTCTTCATTGCTCAGAATGTACCGCGCATGTATCTTGATACCGGGTTCATAAGTACCCTGCTCTCTGAACCCATACCATGCAATGAGATCATCATTTTCTATACTTCAGTCGAAAGAGGTAAATCACCATTAACAATAACGGTACGCAACAGAATAATCAAGTAATAGAGCGCATAATTATTCCGTGAGCGCTCACCCGTTCAGCAGTATAGTCAATCGCTCAGTCAGGTAAAAAAAATAATAATAAATTATGCACTGAATATCTTCGAAAATAGAAGTATGGAACTCCGAAAAGTATCAAAACCGGTTCAATCCCGGGCGATGAAGCAAGTTTACCTGACGATAACGAGGAATTTCGCCTTCAAGCTCTTCCTGGTGGGATTCGTTATTCTCTTTGCCTTTTCAATCGCCATTTACTTTGTTGAGAAGGACTACATTCACTATGCCGTGGTGGACGGCAAAAGGATTGAGGACAGTGACCGCTCAAGCAATATTCGAACATTTCAGGAATCGGTGTGGTGGGCATTCGTCACATCAACGACGGTTGGATACGGGGATTACTATCCACGGTCACTCATGGGGAGAATCGTTGGCATTCTCATGATGTTCTTCGGCATGGCCCTCGTTGGCGTTATCACCGGTAACATCGCATCGTCGCTCGTTGAAAAACAGCTCAAGGAGGGGAGAGGTTTGAAAGATCTGAATCTCAAGAATCACTTTATCATCTGCGGCTGGAAGCGAGATATGGGAACCTTCCTCCACGAGGTTATGGAGAAAAATAAATCCTTCTTGCCATCTGAATTTGTACTGATAAACACCGCCGAGCCGCAGCTTATCGACAACCTCAGAATGGAGCCGCAGTTCAAACACATTAACTTCATAAACGGGGATCATATCGACGAGCAGATTCTCAACCGTGCCAATGTCAGGTATGCCAGGAAGGTGCTGGTCCTCGCCGATAGACTGATCAGCGGTTCAATACAGGAGATCGATTCGCGAACCGTCATGGCGATCATCACGATAAAATCGATGGCGAAGAGGGTCTACACCTGCGCCGAGCTTCTCGATGCCAAATTCGAGCGATACCTCCGATTCTCCAACTGTGACGAGATTGTTCTGTCAAGCGAAAACAACCGATCCCTCCTGGCGAACGCATCCTCCGGGAGCGGCATCTCGCACGTTATCAGCGAGCTCCTGAATGTTCATGCCGAAGCGTCAATCATCACCGCAGAGATTCCGAATACTTTTATCGGGAAGAGCTTCGACGAACTCTTTCACTATCTCATCGAGAAAAATCATTCGATTCTCATCGGGATTCTCGAGAACACCGGCAATTTCTGGGAACGCAAACGGGAGGCGCTCAGGGAAGCACAGAAAACACCGGATATCTCAAAGCTCGTCGATAATCTCAAGACGGTCAAGGAGCTTATCGCAAACCAGCCGGTCATCAATCCTGATCCTGCGTATACTATTAAGAAGTTCAGCAAGGCAATCATTATCGAAGGCAGGAGAGTGCATAAACACTTCTTGAGGAAAGAGAGCGAATATGCAAGCATCTAGCGAAATCTGCAACGACACCGAAGCACTGAACAAGCTCAAGGAAGTATCCTTCTTCAAAATGTATGCCGGGGACGAAGAAGTCATGCGAAAAATTGCGCGCATGTGCAGCAGGAAATCCGTCAAGGCGGGAACCACGATTATTGAGGAGGGGGACTCCGGTGACGAGCTCTTCATTGTCCTGAAGGGACATATCGACATCGTCAAGAAAACGCTCCAGAATGAAAAGTATACGGTTACCACGCTCAATGCCGAGGATGGTGGCATTTATGTCGGCGAACTCGCCCTTCTCGACAGAGACAAGCGTTCCGCTACGGTCACCACGAACACCGATTGCGATCTTCTGGTCATCAAAAGAGAGAACTTCATTAAATTTGGAAATGAAAATCCAGAAATCGGTCTGACTATTACCAGGGCGATCGCCAGCCAGTTGAGCGCCAAGATCAGGAAGTCCAATGAGGATGTGATCACCCTCTTCTCCGCGCTGGTCGAAGAGATAGCCAGCGAAGAATGATCACTTTTCAGAACCGCCACACGGAGAGGAGGCGGGGAATCCTCTCCTCGAACAGTTTTGGCCATGACGGGAAAAAAATAATTGATCAATCTGTGAATAAGAGTAAAGTTTTATATGCATGTCTCAGAAACCGGATTTTTTCTTATCGTGAGCGAGTGATTCAACTTGACTTTCTTCGGTATTCGGACAGGGGAATCCAGGTACATGAAGTTCACGGTGATTCCGTAATACGAGAACAGTTAGCTTGACGATGGAATTGCGTTTAAAAAAGATCTACTGCTACGGAGAAAAGAAGAGCAATATATATATGGCACTCGAAGCACGGTATGGCTGGGACGGCAGTATGATCGGTGATATTATCAAATTAACTACAAA
>CAZZCF010000020.1:0-42580 GCA_964652955.1 uncultured Leptospirales bacterium | reverse complement strand
TATTTTTCAAAGATACTGTTATTGCATTTGAAGTAGCAGGAATTTCTTTTACAAAATTTTTAGTTACTTCATTATCTAAATTGATAACAACAAATCCAGACTCTTTTTGATTTACAAAAATATTCTTTTTAGCATTAATTTATAACAGTTAAAAAGCTGTTAAATTTACTATTATCAAGTGTGGATTTAAATCCTCAAAGACAGAACCTCAATTATAATTAATAACTTCTTCTCAAGTAAATCAAGCATCACATCATCATACCTCGATACTCCAAAATCAATCATCGCCGATGCCCACCGCTGAAGGCAGATCTTCACATCATCCGACAGACAGTTGACATTAACCGTCCATCTCCCATATCGAGGATAGTTCCGTATCCTGATGAATCCCCTGTCGATAAGACGAAGGATAATTCTCTCTCGTGCATTCCCTTCAACACCGATCACTTCATTATCTTTATCATATTCCGCCTGAATCTCCTTTGAGGACAGCCCAAAAGCTTCAGGATTTTCTATTACCTTCAGGATGTGTTTTGTGTCCACAGCCATAAAAAGACCCTCTGGATTAATCCAGTATGCTGGAGCTTTGATGATTAAGTTTTTAAATACCGGTTCATATTGTTTCATAATAACTATCCGTTAATAATAAATCAGCAACCATAAGAAAACATCATTATATGGTGGTAATCCCTATCCCGCATCCATCACTACCAAATATTACCTTCTTTTTAGTGAACCGTACAGATGGCCTGTAGTATGAATAGTTAACATCGCCTTTCGGCTCTATCCAGATGGTTTTCAGTTCGGGGTAGTTGATGCAGCATCTGAATCCGTGCTCCTTTGAATAATCTCTTACCATTTCAATAGCTGCAAACTCAGGGGTACCTTCAGGTATCTCTATATTACCGTAAACTCCAGCCATGAACCTCACAACTACAAACCGCGGGAACAGGGGGATCTGCAATGCTCTGTCATACTCCCACTGGTCGGCTTCAATACAGTAGTTGAGGATTTTCATGTCGACACCGATAGCGTTGAGATATCCGACCGGTACTTCTCCCCGTGCATTATCCCACTCCTTCCGGTGTCTCCTGAACTTTTGGTGTTTCTTGTACCCCGACTTCTCCATCAAATCGAGTACCACCGGATTCTGCTTGAGCGATGGGTCTTGATATTGTGGTGATTTGCTCTGAATATACGACTTCGTGTGAAAGAACTTCTCATAATCTTTTAAAGTGTTGATTTCCCGTGCAGATAAGAATGATATTATCTGTTTACTCATATATAACCCTCCTTTAATTTAGTTAAAGATGAACAATAAAAAAAGCCCCGACTAATGAGAGGGCTCTGTTGCGATTCACAATACAGTGTCCAATCTTTTAGCCGTCATATTTAAAGTGCAAGGCAAGCCGATTACAAATCCTGCACTGTTCTAAACCTGTTTACATCCTTATCTCAACGCTCCGAATCAGTATTTTCCAAAAAAATCGGTAATATCAAAATAGATTTTCTCAACATCTCCATTTGCAAGCTCTACAGTCAAAAGATCAAATATCCTATTATCTTGATCAGAAGAGAACCAGCTCCTATCGATTAATTCCTGTCTAATCATTACCCATTCAACATTTCTCTCGCCGAATCTGTCCGAAAGATACTGTTTTTCCATAGCAATTCCTTCGCCTCCATCTTCTGCATCCAATATAATTACTGCCTCATCTTCTGATTTACCGCCGTTGTCAATATACCTCGCCATTTTAAATCTCCTTTTATTTGCTTGATGGGCAATAAAAAAGCCCATCTCGCTAAAACGAAATGGGCTGATGGTTTTTTCATTCCACATCGCTTTAGCCAATTGTTTAAAGTGGATGGCAAGCTGATTAATCAAATCCTCCACTTTGCAACTGATTAAAATATATTAAAAGATCGTCAATACGTCAACTTAAACATATTAAAGATCAACTGGGATTTTTATAGATAACGTACAATGACGTTTGCAATTTAATGTGAGAGAAGAGCCATCGCCCTCTCCATTAATTTGTTTGAGCACTAACAAAAGGAGGAGAAGGGAAACGATGGCTCAGGTTAAGAATAAGAAATTCTTTGAAAATTTGCTACTACAATTTATCGGCACTGAGGACCCTTTGTATGAGATGTTAAAGTGGTTGTTGCATGAGCTTATGACCATAGAGGCGACAGCAAAGGTAGGTGCGAGTAAGGGGAAGCACTCCAAAGACCGGAAGACGTATTTTTCAGATAATCGTTAGCGAAGGTTTGACACCCGCTACGGTACGGTTTACCTGATGGTTCCGAAGTTGAGAAACGGCGGTTACATCCCCTTTTTCGTAACTGAGCGAAAACGGTCAGAACAGGCGTTGATACAGGTCGTTCATCAAGCCTTTATCAATGGGGTATCGACACGGAAGATTGAGCGCCTGGCCAGATCTCTGGGGATAGAGGGCATGTCTGCGTCGCAGGTTTCAGAGATCAACAAAGGCCTGAATGAGCAGGTTGATTCTTTTCGAAACAGGCCGCTGGACGCTGAATACCCTGTCATATGGGTCGATGCGCTGTATGAGAAGATTCGTGATAATTAGAGAGTTGTTTCAACGGCTATCTTGGTGGTTTATGGTGTCAATGGGGACGGGAAACGTGAAATACTGGCCGTAGAGCCGATGTATGGCGAATCTGAGAGTACCTGGAGCTCGGTATTTGAAGGCCTGAAGTCACGAGGACTTGAAACGGTGTGGTTGGTCGTGTCCGATGCTCACCGGGGGATACAGAATGCAGTGAAGAAGCATTTCATTAACGCAACGTGGCAGCGGTGTAAAGTCCACTTCATGAGGAACATCATGGCACGGATTTCACACCGGCACAAGGAGCTGTTCG
The DNA here is from genome assembly GCA_964652955.1 of uncultured Leptospirales bacterium. GTDB lineage: Bacteria > Spirochaetota > UBA4802 > UBA4802 > JAKQUI01 > CAZZCF01. The sequence continues at coordinate 39,694 of CAZZCF010000020.1, read as the reverse complement.
GGGGTCGTCTGAAACAGATATGGCTTCAGCCGGATATTGAGAGCGCTCGTCGTTATGCACTGCAGCTCATTGAAGAATTTCGGGATCTGTATGCAGACGCGATAGAGATTCTTGAGAATGGTCTTGTGGATTCATTACAGTTTTATCATTTCAGTTATCTGGACAAACGGAAAGTGTCATCGACGAATAACCTTGAGAGGCTGCATCGGGAAATTAGAAGACGCACACGTGTGGTCGGCATATTCCCAAACCGTGAATCATATATCCGGTTAGTGAGTTGCTATCTTATCGAATACACTGAGGATTGGATAAGCGAAAGAAGTTATTTAAGTAAGTGGTCACTTGAAGAACAGGAAAAAGTACTGAAATCCGCTGCATAAACGGTCGGGCGATGGCTCAAATTGCGAACATGAATTGACACAAACATATTTTTTATTTTTTAATTTCTCATTTTCCATTTTATGCTCCTCGATGGCTCAATTTCGCATAACGTCTCTTTAAATAAATAATAATCGTATATTGAGCAAAATGCCATTGCATATATACTCACTACAATAATTACAGAAAGGCTCATCAGGCAAGAAAGTGGAATTAGCATCTATATCACGGGTCGCCTTTTTATTTCCGGCATTGCACGGCACAGGCATAATATCTGTAACATCGAACACAGAGGAGAGCGAGTGCAATATGGCTCCGATACAATTGGAGACGCGTCCCCTCGATATTTTGTTATCGTAAAACAAAACGGAATAGCTCCCGATTTTTAAAAGGCTAAGCAATCGATCGCATGCTGAAGGCGGCGCTTCCTGACAAGCGCCGTGTATTCTGAACGATTTTCCATTATACAATTGACTAATATATCATCCTAATGTAATATGTAAGATATGCAATAGGGCGGACAGTACTTCATGAGGAAAGTATTCTTTGCAAAATGATTGAATCGATATATGAAGCGGCGCAGCTTTTAGGCATTGGTGATAATTCGACTCTGATTGAGATCAATCAGAAGTACAGGGCCTTATTGTTCAAATGGCATCCCGATCACTGCAAGGAAGATCCCGAGGAATGCAATGCCATGACTGAAAGAATAGTACAGGCATATAAAATAGTTATGAGCTATTGCTATAATTATAGCTTCTCATTTAAAAAAGAGGATTTGGAAAAGAACAAGCAGTTGGACCCGGAGGAATTCTGGCATAAGAGATTCGGTCACGATGCTCTCTGGGGTTATAAAGAATGAATTTTTAGCCTTGGAACCGCTCCCGTTGCACAAACTGGATTTTCGCTTTTTTTAAAAGATTAATCAAATTTGGGAAACGAAGCATTTACTGCAGAGCCGCAGGCACCCATCTTTGCCGTTTCAGACTACGGCAATGTCGGGGATTTCAGTAACAGGCCGGCTTTATATCGACATCCTGTCGCTGTGCCGACAGGCACACATCCTGTATGCTCGGGACATGTCATGAGACGCTCCGGCATGGTTCAGTGCAGGTATCCGGTCTCTGTTTTTACACGTCATACTTAAAAATTCCCGAAAAAAATAAAAAATTCTTGACAATTGTAGTCGTTTGTATACAGTAGTCAAATGACTACAATTTTATGTAATTTCCAGACTGATATAAAAGTATAATTTTTTAAGAGGCTTAAATATGAATAAAAGAATCTTCTCAAGCATTTCTGTTTTAATTGTGACACTGCTCTTCATTTTTCAACTTGGTTGCAAGGAAGAGAAGAAAAGCATGAAACAGATGCTGGTAAAGACCATAGTAAAACTGTCTGACGCGGACTTGCGTCCCAATGAAGCGATGCAGGCCAGTATCGACCCTGAACGCGATAAAAAAGCGAAAGAGGAATTAGGTTATATTATTGGAGCACAGGCCTACCTGTACGGCATTTCAGGGTTGCGCATGGAAGAGTATCGCTATGGTGTTAACCGCCTCTTTAATCTCGTCAGGCGAATGAATCCTGACCGGGTGAGCGATGTCGGAGAGGATGGGGTGACCTATAACGAATGGTCCTATTTGCGTATACTTCCCAATCCGAATATGAAAATTGGCGGATCGCCAAATTGCGATACCCTTTATGGCGGCGTTTTTTATAAGCTCGACAAGGAGCCAATGGTTTTAACAGTACCTGAGATAAAAGACCGCTACTTCAGTATACAGATAACCGATGCTTTCATGAGTAATGACGGTTATATCAATCCGGAGAGAAAGCACGGTCCCAATAATTATCTTATTGTAGGCCCTCAATGGAAGGGTACAGTCCCCAGGGGATTAATACCGGTGCGCGTCCGTTGCAATGAAGGTATTATTGCCGTTCGAATACTCATCGATGGCCCTCACGAAGAAACTGTTGTCAATGAAATTCAGGCCCGGTTTGATGCTCGGCCCCTCTCCAATTATATGAATCCCGGTAAACCGCTGAAAAGGGAACCGATTCTCAAGCCTGATGATTCAGGTGAGCTGTCCGAATACCGGCGTATCGTGCGCATCGCCCATAGAAACCCGCCTCAGAAAGACGTTGATAGAACTGCCTGGGAAAGCTTCAAATATATCGGCATGTCTCTCGACAGACCCTTTGATCCGGACACGATAGACCCGGACATTAAACGGGGAATGAAACGGGCCATTGATACGACCCACGATATAGTGGCCTGGAAGGTTAAAACCCGCGGTTATAAATCGAAGTCAAACTGGAGTGTGGACCGCATAGGAGGGAGCTTTGGTCAGGACTATCTGCGCCGAACGGTGGGTGTTATACAGGGCCTCTTCATCCATGACCCGTCAGAAGCACTCTATTTTCTCACCTATCATGATGAAAAAGGCAGGTTGCTCAATGGAGACAAAAGGTATACATTGCATTTCGATGCCAGGCACCTCCCTCCTGTCGACGCCTTCTGGTCCATAACGCTGTACGACAAGTCCTACAATCTCGTGGAAAATCCCATTAACCGCTATGCGATCAGCGATCGCACAAAGGGATTGAAACACAATAGAGATGGCTCACTGACCATTATCATGCAGTCAGAGAGACCCGGTAAAGACGATGCCAACTGGCTGCCAACACCCAAGGGGGATAATTTTCGTCTGACCTTCCGCATGTATAAACCCAGGAAGGTCATGCTCGCCCCCGACAGACTGGAGGATTATCTGCCCCCGATCCGGGAACTTTAAGAGAAATTTAAGCGAATATCAAGGATATACTCTTCAGTGGAAAAGTTACTGTCAGCGGCAGCCGTATGGATCTGCTTCGTTTTCTTCTCCTCTTCGATAAATCAAAAGGGGTATTTAATATTGTTGCACCGTAACGGTCGAGAGGAGTTTTTAATTTGTTTATCCAACCTGGAATGGTTAAAGGGATATGTTTTATCTCGTTGACAGGGTACACTGTGTGCATATTACTGAAAGACATTTAATGTAAAAAAGGATCCTCCATGCATTCTCGGAAAACAAAGCCCAGGGGAAAGGTCGAAGTAAAAGACGCCATTCTTGATGCTGCCACGAAACTCTTTGCGCAACGGGGAGTTTCCGCTGTTTCATTACGCGATATCGCACAGGAAGCAGGGGTAAACCACGGGCTGATCCATCGACACTTTGGCTCCAAAGAAAATCTTCGCTTGGAAGTGCAAAATCGTCTCATGGTGAAGATAAATGAAAGTATCGGGGTATTCAGTTCCCCTCAAGATGCCCTTGCCAGGGGGATTCATGCCCTGGAAGAGAACGAGGAGTTCTGGAAGGTCCTTGCCCGAACATTTCTCGATGGGCCCTTTGAAGGAGATGTGCAGAGCGCCTTTCCTTTCATGCAGAAAATGGTCGGTCTCATATCCGGCGAACAGAGAAAAGGTACAATCCGGAAATCAATCGATCCGAGAATTCTCGTTGCCGGCGGGACCGCACTGGTTTATGGTCTCTTTGTGTTTGAGGATTACATCCTCCCGGCAACTGGACTTAACGAGGAGCCTTCCAGCGACATAAAGAATAAAATAATTTCAACCTGGCTCTCTCTTACAACGGAATGAAGTATACGTAAAGCAGCATTCACATGCTTGGCAAATGCTGTATTTATTGAGGAGCCGCAGGCGCCGTTTACACCTTGCCATCCGTGGCACCTGCGCAACATCTTCCCGCTCAATCAAAAACGTAATAGACATGCTCCTGGGCGAGCCCTGCGAAGCCGTACTCCTCTATCTTGCCCTCGAATTCCTCCCAGTTGTCGTTGTAATGTGTCAGATACATCTTCTTCTTGTATTCGGCCGGGAGCTGCTTCAACTCTTCGAGGGGAGCGTGCACGCCGCCGGGGTAAAACTGGCAGTCGTGGAAGATGGCTTCGAAGTTGAATTTCTTCTCGTATGAATCGACCAGGTCGAAGTCGTATCTGGTATCGCTGGTAAAGAGGACCCGGTCGTCGATGATGACACCGCAGCTCCAGAAGGAGCTCTGCCAGTCGGAGGATGAGTCGGGAATGTGCATGGTGCGCATCATCTTGATGTTAATCTTTCCGACTTTGGCGCTGAAGGTCTCCCGCGGATAGTCGGTGAGCCACTGCGGTCGGATGATGTCCCAGAAATCGCTGAAGGAGAGTATATCCGCAGCCTCCTCCTCGTTGAAAGCAGAGCCGCCGCGCAGCGACATATCCCAGAGAATATGCTGGTACGTTTCATTGATAACCATGACCGGCTTCTTCTTGTTGACGTATCTTCCCATGAGGGCAACTTCCTCGAGCCCCCCGATGTGATCGGCGTGCGAGTGGGTGATCAGGAAGTTTTTGATATCCGTGATGGGAATCCCCAGCTCGTAGAGCGCCTGCGGGCATTTGGTTCCGCAATCGATAAGGAGATGATCCTTCCCCTTTATTATCAAGAGATTGGTTTGATAGTGCCGCTTCGTGAAGGCGCTCCCGACCCCGACGAAGAAGAGCTCGAGTTTGCCGTCATTCTTGAGGCTGAGCTTTCGCTTTTTCAATGTCTCGACTTTCATGACCTGTTCCTCTGAGAGATCGTTTCTGCTCTTACGTCTTCAGGATGATCCAGTATAATACTTGTCGAACAGAGAGCAAGTGTAAAATTATTTTGGAATCTAAAATTCAAATTTTCATTGACGATTATTCCTCATTGTGTTGATATCGTGAGGTAGCTTCCATTGCCCGGGTGACGCGGGAAGCGAAATAAATAAAGGAGCGGGTATAAGCGATGAGTATAGTACTGCTGTCGATTTTTTACCTGATTTTTCCGGCCCTGGCCATATACGGATGTGCGCGGTCATCCCTTCTCGACAAGATCGGGGCGGGGATTCTCTGCTACGGTATGGGGGTTCTCATGAGTGTGATCGGTGTTGTTCCTGCGGGTGCAGGTTCAACCCAGGAGCTGTTCATGACGATAACGGTTCCCCTCTCCATCCCCCTGATGCTCTTCTCCACCGATCTGAAGCGCTGGTCGCGCCTTGCGGGGAAGACGCTCATTGCAATGATACTGATGTTCCTGGCGGTTCTCATCGCAATAACAATCGGCTATCTCATTTTCAGGGACAGTGTTGAAGAATCGTGGAAGGTGGCCGGGATGCTCATCGGCGTCTATACCGGCGGCACGCCCAATCTCAATGCAATCGGCCTGGCGCTCAAATCAAAAGAGCATATACTGGTGCTCACCAATACCGCCGATATGCTCGCCTGCACCCCCTGGTTCTTTTTCATGATGATTTTAGGGCAGCGGTTTTTCAAGTTGTTTCTCCCCCCCTTCCAGTCCGATACGCAGGCGATCCGGGAGCTTGATCGCGGCGAGGGGCGGGACCCGGCAGATGAAAAGATGGATTTCACGGACTATCGGGGCATCTTTTCAAAAGCAACGGTTATCCCCCTCCTGGGCGCCCTCGGCATTGCCGTTCTTATTTTCGCTGTCGGCGGTGCCGCCTACTCGGTTACGCCGAAGGAGTACAATATGGCAGCGCTCATGCTCGTCATCACGACGCTCGGTATTATCTGCTCCTTCGTCAGGCGTATCAGGGATATCGACAAGAGCTTTCAACTGGGCCAGTATATCGTCTTCATCTTCTGTGTTGTTGTCGGCTCGATGGCTGATCTGAAGCAATTGCTCACCGCGGCCGCAGGCATTATGATCTTCACCTCCATTGCGGTATACGGCTCATGGCTGATTCACCTGCTCCTCTGCACCATCTTCCGTATCGATACCGACACGGTCATTATCACCTCCGTGGCGGCGCTCTTCTCGCCCCCCTTCGTTCCCGTTTTTGCCTCGGCGATGAAGAACAAGGAGATAATCGTTTCCGGACTGGCGGCCGGTATCGTCGGCTATGCCGTCGGGAATTATCTCGGCATTACCTATGCCTATTTTCTCAGGGGATTCATGTAACGGTCTATCTGAGCAGATAGGGGATCTCGACCCAAAGGGCATCGTGGGGGCATTCGACCTCGCAGGGGAGGCAGAACCAGCAGGTCCGGTACCTGCCGTAGGGCTGGCCGCATGAATAGCACCGCTCGGCTTCCCGCCGGGCGGTTTCCCGGTCGTACCCCTGCTCAATTTCGCTGAAATCATTTTTCTCCCGGTAAAGAGTGCGGGGAAGAGCGCTCCTTCGATGGGGAGCTCCCCTGCTGGTATCAATCTCGAAATCGAGCTCGAAGGGGCCCGCGTACGCCCTCCCGTATCGGAGATGCTCGCCGGCGAGGAACCGGTGAACCGATTCCGCCGCCCGGCGTCCGCTGGCCATTGCCTCCACGGCCGTAGAGGGGCCGGTTCCGCAATCCCCGGCAACGAAGATCATCTCGTCGGCTGTCTGCAGGGTGAGTGTATCCGTAGCCGGTTTTACCGGATCGAGGCCGGCGTATTCGAAGAGTGCAGTATCGATCCTCTGCCCGATGGCGATGATAACGGTATCGGCTTCTATCTGTTTTTTTGTTGCAGGCTCGTATGAGGGATTGAAATCGCCGCAGGAATCGAAGACCGCGAGGCAGCGGCTGAATTCAATCTTCAGTCCGCTCGATGTGGAGATGAATTTCGGCGCACCCCATGAGCACTCGAGTGCGATACCCTCGGCCAGGGCATCCTCCAGCTCCCAGGAGAAGGCCGGAATCTCCTCCCTGGATTCCAGGCATACAATGGAGACCTTCTCGGCTCCCAGTCTGAGTGCCGTTCGCGCTGTATCAACTGCACTGTTGCCGCCGCCGATGATAACGGTGCGACTGCCGACCGGGGAGGGCTCCCCGGATCTGACGCTTCGCAGGAAGGGGAGTGCGTTCTGGATCGGTGGATGATCGCTCTTGTGCAGGGTGATGGGGTGCGGGCAGCCGGTTGCAATAATGAGCGCCTGGAAGTCCTCTTTGAGCTTTGCGATATCGGATGCGCTCTCAATGGCGATGCCGCAGCGGAATTCGATGCCCATATCCCGCAGGAGCTCGATCTCCCCCTCGAGGACTTTCCGGGGGAGCCGGTACTCGGGGATGGCCCATCGGAGCATCCCGCCCGGTTCCGGTTCCTTTTCGATTATCGTCACCCGATGCCCCCTGCTTCGCAGGTCATATGAAGCCATGAGACCGGCAGGGCCTGATCCGATTATCGCGACACGCCTGCCGGTTTCCGGTGCAATCGACGGTTCGAACTTCTTGCTTCCGGTGGAATCGACGAGGTATCGCTTCAGGGCCCTGATGGCAACGGCCTCCCCCTCGATTTTCTTTCGATGGCAGTTCTCCTCGCAGGGCTGCGAGCAGATTCGACCGAGTATGCCGGGAAAGGGGAGGGTTTCGCGCAGGACCTCCATCCCCTTCTCCTCTTCGCCCCGGGCGATGAGCTGCACGTATCCCTGGCAGTTCACTCCCAGGGGGCAGGCCTGCCGGCAGGGGGAGAGCTTCATTCTGAGATTGTCGAGAACGCATGTTTCCACACAGATGTTGCAGAAGATGCATTTGTCTTTATCGATGACGATGTTGTCCGAGAGGCTCTCGAGAATGTTTCCGTTCATCGCACACTCTTCGTATCGAGTTTTTGTATTGCCGCATGAGAGATCGTAACCTCATCCGGTCCTTCGCCCTTTTTCAGGACGATATGCTTCAGCCATTCACTGTCGTTGCGTTCGGGATAGTCCCTGCGGAAGTGCCACGGGCCCCACCGGCTCTCCCGCCGCTCGCGTGAGGCGAGCGCGCTCAGGGTTGCACACTGAATGATGTTTTCAACCTCATAGCTCTTGAACAGATCGTGATCGTCCACGATGCGAACCGAATCGACAAGCTCGCGGCGGAATCGCTCCATCCACCACAAAGCCCGATTGAGTGTGTACTCGTGCTTCGGCGGCACGATATAGTCGTTGATTATCCGCCGCACCTTGTATTCGAACTCCTCGATCGAAATCGGGTTGTTTCGCTGTTCACCCCTTTCGCGGTGCCGGCGCCGAAATTCATTGACCTGATCGGTGATAATTTCAACCGGTTCCGTTTCCGCGGCATATTCGGTGGCGCTCTCGGCGGCGACCTCTCCGATGATAAAGGCTCCGGAGAGATGTCCCCGCGCAACGAGTGCCGTGTCTCCGGCGGCGAAGAGGCCGGGGACGCTTGTCGCCGCGCCTTCGTCAATCCGCACGCCGGTCAACCCGTGGCCGCCGCAGAGGAAGCATTCGGTGGGCCAGAGCTCGATCTCGCCGCTTCGAAAATCCACGCCGCGTCCCTGATAGAACCGCTCCTGCGCCGGCCGTTCGGTGGTGAAGAGGATGCTCTCGATCTCCCGTATCTTTTCCTCGGGGAGATGCTTCAGGATAATCCGCAGCGGTCCCCGTCCCTCCCGGTGTTCCTGAAGCATCGACTGAATGGAGGGATGATCCCCTTCGCGATGCTCGTTGAAGACATCCAGGAGGTTTGCCCCACGCGTCAGGGTGATATAGAGAAGCGGTGCATTGATGTCTTTGACGATATAGTAGATCAGGGTGTATTCGAAGCCGCTCAACTCGGCGCCGGCGTTGAAGGCGAGGCAGTAGCCGTCACCGGTATTGCCGGGGAAATCGTACACCCCGTAGAGATAGCCGTTGTTCGGGAGCCCGAACCGCGCGGTCCCCCCTGCGGTGATGATGACCGAGGGGGCGGTACAGACGATAATCTCACCCGTTCGGACATTCATGCCGATTGCGCCGGCAACGCGGTCGCCGTTTTTGAGGAGCCGCACTCCCATGGTCCGGTTGATCACCGTGACGCCGAGCTCACTGACCCGTTTGAAGAGTATGGTCTTCAGCTCCGGCTCCTTCATGGTGACGCAGAACCGACCGCGCGGATGCACCTGGAGAATCTCGTAATCGCCGCGCTCATCGACGGGAAAGCAGACGTCCCATGATTCGAGCTTCCGCAGCATCTCCCAGCTCCGTTTCGCCATGAGATAGTTGACCGGCTCATCCATGATGCCCTCGCAGGCGATACCGTTCGACTCCACGTAGAGCTCGGGCGTTGCAACACCCGGGACCGCGACGATATTGAGCGCATCCATGCCCCGGGCAATACATCCGGAGTACTTCATGTTTCCCTTCTCGAAGACAACGACTCGCTGTGCCGGATCCAGCTCCTTTGCCCGAATGGCAGCCATGGCACCGGCGCTCCCGCCGCCAATAATGAGTATGTCGGATTCGAGCACCGGGTAGTCGTGATTCATCTCTTGCTCACCCTCGCGCCTTCTGATTGACCTGTATCATCTCGATGCAAAAAATTTTCGATTGAATCGAAAGAGATCGGTACGAAATGGATTCTCGTTTCCTTACGATGTGCTCTCATTGCGCTCATGCTTCCTTTTCCGATTTTTGTTGCAAGAAAAAATGAGATTTACACTTTTTGTACTTGATTTCTTGCTGTGAAGCCGTATCGGTGAACTTCATATTCGAATCCCGCGTCAGCAGAATAATCTCGGAGATTATTTATCAGTGTACGTCGTTATAGTATACCATTATACACTACAGGACCGTCTATGAAACGATTAGTAGCATATTTTGCCGAGCGTTCTCTGCTGGTCAATCTCTTTTCCGTTGGCCTCCTCATTGCGGGCATTGTCTTTATCTGGACTGCACAGAAGGAGGCATTTCCAAACATAGAGTTTGACTATATTGTCGTGACGACCGTCTATCCGGGAGCGACCGCTGAGGACGTTGAGAAGCATATCACCATTTCAATCGAGGATGAGCTCAGAGAAGTTGACGGCATCGAGGAGCTGTTCTCAAACTCTCTCGAGGCACGTTCCATCGTGGTGGTAAAGCTCGATCCTGACGTGGAGAACAAGGATAAGACTATAACCGATATCAAGGATGCCGTAGACGCTGTCGAAGATTTCCCCGAGGACGCGGAGGATCCGGAAGTTGCCGAGCTTGAGACCAGCAGAATGCCCGTTATCGAGATTGCGGTTATCAACCGCAACGGCATCGAGAGCGATGCCGATGAGTTCGAGCTCAGGAGGTATGCGAAAATTCTCGAGGATCGCCTGCTCGAGGTTGACGGCGTTGCGAAAATTGACAAGCGGGGATACCGCGAACGGGAGATGATTGTCGAGGTCAGCCCCGCCCTCCTCGATACCTATCATGTCGCCATGAATGATATTATCATGGCGCTCTCGAAGAAGAACCTTAATTTCCCGGGCGGTGTTGTAAAGAAGAGCGACGGCGAGGTGCTCATACGAACAATCGGAGAGGTTCAATCCGCCCCCGAGATAGCGAATATCCTGATACGCGCCAATGATCTGGGGAACTGGGTGAGGGTCGGTGATGTGGCTTCGGTGCGGGATTCCTTCGAGGAGGAGAGGATAATCAACAAGACGAAGGGTGAGAAGGCGATTATGATCACCGTCATCAAAAAGAGCTCTGCCGATATCATCACCCTCGTCGATGCGGTTCGGGCCGAGGTCAACAGCTTCAGAAAAGTCCTTCCGGACAACTATGAGCTCGATCTCTTCAACGATCTCTCCTATTACGTGAAGCGAAGGCTCGACGTGCTCGTCAATAACGGTATCGTCGGTTTTATTCTGGTTGTCTTATCTCTGCTCGTCACCCTCGGCTGGCGGATATCGCTGGTCACCGCCCTGGGAATACCACTCGCCTTTTTCGGGACCTTTCTCTGGATGGCCTACGCCGGGGTCACGGTCAACCTGATGTCGATGTTCGGGCTCATCATGGTGCTCGGGATGATTGTCGACGATGCCATTATCGTCTCGGAAAATGTGTACCGTCATATGGAGATGGGGAAGCCGGTCAAGGAAGCGGTAATCACCGGCACATCCGAGGTTATCATACCGGTTGCGGGAACCATCATGACCACCATCGCAGCCTTCTCACCCCTCATGTTCATGAGCGGCATCATGGGGAAGTTCATGTGGACACTTCCCGCTGTCGTCTCAGTTGCGCTCATCGCCTCCTGGCTTGAGTGCATGTTCATACTCCCCGCGCATATCGGGGATGTGGAGGGTGGGAGTCGGCGGGGGACTGTTCATGTGCCCCGGGAGGGGAGGCTGTTCCAGATTTTCAAAGAGTACTATACGAGAATTATTGTCGTTGTTGTCAATAATCGGTATAAATCCCTGATAGTCATTGTTCTCATATTTCTCGGGACGCTGGTTTTCGCACGATTCAATCTCAAGTTCATCCTCTTCCCCGAGGGGAATATCGAGACCTTTACGGTGAAGGCCGAAGCACCGACGGGAACCAGCGTTGAGGACATGAATAAAAAGCTCTCGAAAATTGAGCGGATTATCGCGAGACTTCCCGACACCGAGCTGGACACCTTTACGGCCCGCGCCGGGATCATACAGGAGCAGCCCAACGATCCCTATACCAAGCTGGGATCGAATTACGGCATTGTTATCGTTCACCTGACACCGGCACTGAGTCGCGAGCGGCAGGCAGATCAGATCATTGACTGGGTACGTGAGCAATGCGATCCCCTTGCCGATGAATTCGACAAGCTCGAGTTCGACACCGTTCGTAATGGCCCCCCGGTGGGAAAACCTATCAGTGTGGCGATTAAAGGGGATGATTTTGCAACGCTCGAGAAGATCGCTGACGAATATAAACGGTATCTTCTCACCATAAAGGGATTGAAGGATGTCAAGGACAACTTCGAGGAGGGGAAGGATGAGCTAAGGCTTGTCGTGAACGAGAAAATAGCCGCCATAACCGGAATCACCGTCTACGATGTCGCCGCCACGGTTCGCTCCTGTTATGAGGGAACCGTTGCAACGACCATCAAGAAAACCGATGAGGAGATAGACATACGGGTGATCTTCCCCGAGTCGCTTCGCGAGAATCTTGCGAGCCTTCAGCGGATAAAAATCGCCAACCGCATGGGGAATCTTATCCCCCTCTCAACCGTTGCCCGATTTACGCCGTCTACGGGTATCTCCCTTATCAACAGAAAGGACTGGCGTCGGACGATATCCGTGACCGCGGAAATCGACGAGAAAGCACCGGATGTCACTTCGGTTGCAGTCAATGCCGATCTGATGGAGAAGTTCGCCGATATCAGCGAGCGCTATACCGGCTATACGGTGAACTATGAGGGCGAGTTCAAGGATACGCAGGAGTCGATTCGGGACCTCTCCAGATCATTTCTCATCGCTTTCATCATCATCTATATCATTCTCGTCTCGATCTTCAGGTCGCTGGTGCACCCGGTTATAATCATCTCGGTTATACCCCTCACCTTTATCGGTATTGTTTGGACCTTCTTCTTCCACGGTCTTCCCCTCTCATTCCTGGCGCTCATGGGAGTCGTGGGATTGACCGGAGTGGTGGTGAACGATTCCATTGTTCTGGTGGACTTTATCAAGAAAGCGCGCCGGAATGGCCTCTCGCCGGCGGAGGCGACCATTCAGGCGGGGGCCACGCGACTCCGGGCGGTCTTTCTCACCACCATTACCACCTTTCTCGGTCTGATACCCACTGCCTACGGTATCGGCGGGTATGATCCCTTTCTGAAACCGATGGCGCTCTCCCTCTCATGGGGGCTCGCCTTCGGAACGGTTATCACACTCATCGGGACGCCGGTGTTTTACAATATCTTTGCCGATATGCGGAGAGTTCTCTTCAGGAAGAATTATGAGCAGTATCGCGGCGAGTTCCCGCCCTCGACCATTGAGGAGATGGAGAAGGAGATCGAAACGACAGTGAAAGATGAGATTATGGATGATCTGCGAAACGAGATACGTGAAGAGGTGCATCGAGCGCTGCAGGAAGAGCGGCGAAACGATCCCGGTCGATCGAAAGGATCGCGAAAGCGGTCTTCCTGAGGTACCGTGCAGGTGAGTCCCGAAGGGGATGCGACGAAGATGAAGAGCGGCGGGAAGATCGGGATACTGGCTGACAGCCACGGCGACAATGCGCTCCTCGGGGCTGCGATTGATTCTCTCAGGGCATTACGCGCGGAAATTTTGATTCATCTCGGCGATATCTGTGATGTGCAGGCACCTGATCTGCTCGATGAGGCCGTTGAGATTCTCACCGCCAATAACGTCAAAGCCGTACTGGGAAACAACGAGACGAGCATTATCACCGATGTGCTGGACAATGGATCGGTATCGCTCAGAGAGGTGACCGTTTCTTATGTTAAGGGGTTGCCCTATATCTATCAAATGGGTGATATCTGTTTTGCTCATTCAACTCCCTTTCCCTGGCCGGCGGCGACGCGGAGACCTATTGAGGATTACTATCCTCATCTCATCGGTTCAGAGCTCCCTTTCAGGATTCTCTTTCGCGGTCATTCGCACAGCCCCTCTATTATTGAGGTTGAGTCGGAGAACATCTGCGAAGTGCCGGTGAACGGCGGCGAAACCTATACACTTCTTGAGAGCAGGATTTATGTGATAACCGTGGGAGCGGTTGAGCGGGGGCTCTTCTCGCTTTACGATCCTCACCGCAATGAGGTGAGTTTCTTATCGCTCTCATCGCGCATCGGGTCGGGGAGTCGATAAATTTTCGGGAGATGCTCAGCACGGCGGTCGGTTGATTATGACGGTCAATGAAAAGAAAATACTCATCTTTACCAGCGCTGCACACTTTCTCACGCACTTCTTCATTCTCATCTTTCCGGCCCTGGTTATGCCCATCAGCAGGGATCTCTCCCTTTCCGTTGATGTGGTAATAGCAACGGCCTTTCCGATGTATCTCCTCTACGGCGTTCTCGCAATCCCCTGGGGATATCTAAGCGATCGGTATGAACCGCGATGGGTGATGAGCGCCGGGCTCATATTAACCGGCGTCGGCTTCTTCGCAGCGGGAATGGCACAGACGGTTACCCGGCTCACCCTCTCCCTCTCGCTCATCGGAGCCGGCTGCTCGGCCTATCATCCCTCCGGCCTCGCGCTCCTCTCAAAGGGGCTCCGGCAACGGGGCAGGGCCCTCGGCATCAACGGTTTCTTCGGGAACCTGGGAATCGCCGCTGCACCCTTTGCCGCCGGGGTGCTCAGCTATCTGATGGGCTGGGGTCATGCCCTGATACTTTTCGGCATTGCGGGGATGATAACGGGAATTCTCTCTTTTATCACACCCTTTTCGGTGGAGCGGGATCGTGACATACAGCAGGGGAAGACGGTTGTCGGGGGAGACGCCGTGAAGCTCTTCATCATTCTCTGTTCGGCGATGCTCTTTACCGGCCTCATGTATCGCGGCTTTACCGTTATCCTCCCTACCTTCCTCGAAAGCAAGCTTTCGGGTATTTTCGCTCACCTGGGTGCCTTCGCATCGAGCATTCGCACTGCTGCTGATACCTCGCCGGAGTTTCTGACCCTTATCGCTGCGACCGTTACCTCGGGCGTCTACCTCCTCGGCATGGTCGGTCAGCTCCTGGGCGGAAAGGTCGCCGACCGATTCGATTTGCGCTGGGGGTATCTGGTCTTCTTCGCCGTTGCCTTTCCCTTTCTCATTGTCATCGCCCTTTCTGAGAGCTGGATACTGATTGCCGCAACGGGGCTCTTTACCCTCTTCACGCTCGGCATGCAGCCGATTGAAAACAGCCTGGTTGCCATGGTCACGCCGCCGCGGTGGCGCTCAATGAGCTACGGTGTGAAGTTCACCCTCGTCTTCGGTGCCGGTTCGCTCTCGGTTCAGATGGTCAGCATCGTCGGGGGGCAGTACGGGCTCGGGAGCGTTATCTGGATTTTCGTCGGTTTCCTCGTCATGGCTATCGTGATGATCGGCGTGATGATATGGAAGAGCAGGGGTTCATCGATTCTTCACGAGCACTGATGAGCCGGCATCGCATTCCCTATTTTCGGGACAGCCCGTTGGTGAGAATATCCTGTACCACTGAAAATATCTTCTCCGCATCCACTTTGCTTTTATTCTGTTTATTCTGATAGTATAGATAGGTGATGTACTCCGCGATACCCATGAGCATGTAGCCGACGCTGACGGTGTCGACTTTACGGAAAATCCCCTGCTGAATGCCCCGCTCCACATCACGGCTGATCGGTCCGATAATCTGTTTCATCACCCGATGGAGCTTCTCGGTAAAAGCGGGATTGTTCCCTATCGAAGCGCCCCGCATGAGGTTCATCATGTCAATCCACTTCGGGTAGGACTCCACGAAGGCGCCGGTTCGCTTGGCGAGCCGCTTCCGCATGTCCTTCTCGTCTTTGATCTCCTGCCAGACATTATCGTACATGTCGTAGAAGATCTTGTCGGCGCACTCGATGAAGAGCTCCTCCTTGTTCTCGAAGTTCGCATAGAAGGTCCCCCGTCCGATGCCGGCACGGTTGACGATGTCGGTGATGCTGGTCTCGCTGTAGCCCTTTTCCCTGAAGAGCTCGATGGCAATCTCGATGATCTCCTCCCGCCGATTGGAGTACACCCGGCTGTCTTCCGGGATGGTGGTTGCAGGGAATTCGTTTCGAATGAGCTCCTTGATTTTCGAGAGGGGGAGGTTTTCCTCTCGCTTTATTTTCTCGATGAATCTGAGGCGATCGAGATGATCGCGGGTGTAATATGCCATCGTCTTGCTGGTCTTTATCGGCTCAGGGAGCAGGCCCTCTTTTATGTAGAATCGTATCGATGTTGCAGGTGTCGATGTCGCCTTCGAGAGCTCTGATATTTTCATATGTTTTGGAAGCTTCATGGTCTCCTCAAGGGTTACAAAACCTATTCCTTTATTCAATCACCGCTTTCATGGTACCTTTCGTAAAGAGAAATTTGTGAATTTTTTTTAAAAAAAACTTGACATGAAGGAGTCACTAAAAATATATACTTTAATACAATACAGTACTATATTATATATAGTATAAGATACAATCTAGTTCTCGTCAATATTTTTTTGTACTGTGATTCGGATACGATACATAACAAAAGTGTTCTCTGAAGCTTGGGATATTCCTTATAATGACATCTTGTAATGTACCATAATCGATGAGGGAGGTGCAATTCATATGAGCAGGGGAAAAATAGCAATTATCGGCATCGGAGAGGTGCCCACGCGCATCATGCCCGAGCGGACGCGCTGGGATATTCTCTACGATATCTGCATTCAGGCGGTGCGTGATTCCGGCCTTGACAAGAACGATATCGAGGGGGTGATAGCGGTTTCACCGCAGGCGCAGCCGCGGCTCACGTCCGAGATCTCCTTCGGGAAGATACCGGAGGAGCTCGGCCTCAAGGGCTGCCGCGATTCCGTCGTCTGCAATGCCGGCGGCGCATCAACGTCAAACTGCCTCAGGATGGCGGAGCAGTGGATAGAAAGCGGTATCGCGAAGGCGGTGCTCATACCGCACGTCACCGTGCACTCCGACATTCCCCTTCCGGAGGTGGTGAACTTCTTCGCGCGGGCGGGCGTCGATCTGCAATGGGAGTACCCCTTCGGCTCGACCTACAACATCATCATGGGCCTGATGGCGAACCGGTACATGCATCAGTCGGGATGCACTCCCGAGGAGATGGCCTCGGTGGTGACCGCGCTGCGGAGCTGGTCGTCGCGGGATCCCAACTCCCTCTTCTACGGGAAGGAGGTTCCCTCCGTAGAGAAGGTGCTCGGTTCTGATCTCCTCAACACGCCGCTGCACAAGCGGGAGAGCAACGTGCTCGCCGACGGCGGCGCGGCCATGGTGGTGGTGTCGGCGAAAGATGCGAAGAAGATGAAGAAGCCCGCCGCCTATAAGCTGGGGGAGTCGGTCAGGTACTTCAGCGCCTGCCCGATGCTGCGCAGGCACGAGGAGGTCGGTGCCGCCTTTCAAGATACGGCAAAGGAAGCGATGGCCGAGGCTGGTATCAGCAAGGACGATATCGATCTCTGGAATATCTACCTCGCCTACCCGCTGGCACATCCGATGATGGCTGAAGCGCTCGGGGTCGCGCCACCCGGCCAGGGAGCGAAGTATTTCGCCGAGGGGAGAATGTCCTTTGGCGGCGATATAGCCTGGTCAACTATCGGCGATGCGCCGGGCCGCGGACATACGGGTTCCGGCGTGAGCGCAGCATGCTACGTGGAGACCGCCCGCCAGCTCATGGGGAAGGCCGGCGAGCGGCAGGTGAAGGACTGCAAATACGTCTATCAGAATACCTCCGGGGGCTCCGGATTCAACATCATCGCTTCAATATGGGGGAGGGAACTATAATGGAATTCGAAATGACCAAGCCGGTACCGGAAGTGCAGCCCTGGTCCAGGAAGTTCTGGGAGGGAACCAGAGAGGGGAAGCTCCTGATTCAGTACTGCAGGGACTGCAAGGCGAAGATATTCTATCCACGGAAGGTCTGTCCAGAGTGCTGGTCGGACAATCTCGACTGGATGGAGGCGAGCGGGAAGGCAAAAATCTTCACCTTTACGACGGCATACGGGATGGTGGAGCCGCGATTCATGGATGAGCTTCCCTATACCATTGCCTACGTTGATCTCGATGAGGGGATACGGATGATGACCCGTATCGTGGAGTGCGAACCGGAGGAGATTCGGATAGGCATGGAGGTGGAGGTGGTCTTCTACGACCGGGAGGACTTCAAGCTTCCCTACTTCAGGCCGGTGAAGAAATAAGTGACGAGTAACGAGTGACGAGTGATCAGTTTTTTTTAATATTACCGTTACCTGTTACCCGTCACTTGTTACAAATAACACATTCGGAGTCAGACCTTTAAAATTGGTGTAATCTGCGTTTAGTCCCATAAACAACAGTGCGTATTACCACAATTGAAAGGAGTGATCTCTATGAGCAATTATAAGACCATTCTGTACGAGATCAAGGGTGCCGTATGCTCCATTACGCTGAACCGGCCAGACAGGTACAACTCGATAATCGTGGAGATGGCGGCAGAGCTCCTTGATGCCTTCAGGAAGATACGGGATGTCAGGGATGTCGCTGTCGTCGTCCTTTCGGGCGCCGGCGGAAAGGCCTTCTGCACCGGTGCTGACCTTTCGATATTTCCGGAGATTATGACCGAGCATCAGAGCGCCCTGAACTGGCTCGCGCATGATGGGTACGATATCAACAAAGCCATTGAGCAGTGCGAAAAGGTCGTTATCGCAAAAGTCGGTGGTCACTGCATAGCCGGGGGTCTTGAGCTGGCGCTCTGCTGCGATCTCATCTACGCGAAGGAATCGGCAAAGTTCGGTACCACGGAGATCAACATGGGAGCGCTTCCCGGCTGGGGCGGAACGGCCAGAATCGTGCGCAGCATGCCGCTCTTCCGCGCCAGGGAGATAATCTACAGCGGTCGCAAGGATTACACCGCCAGGGAGATGTATGAGATGGGATGCCTGACCCGCGTTTTCAAAGATGATGAATTTGAGGAGAAGTTCAATGAGGTTGTCGCGAATATCAGCTCTAAGAGGCCGATTGCCCTTCGCATGGGTAAGGAGGTCATGGCAAAATCCCTGGAGTCCGGTAGCATCGATGCGGCGCTGGCCCTTGAGCGAATGGCGATTCAGTGGCTGACCCTTTCGCCGGAAACGCAGGCTGCGCTGGCGGGCTTCAGGAAGGCCCCGGACGAGATTGCGAAAAAGCAGAAAGAGGCGAACATCGCTTCTGATGTAAAAAAGAAGGAATAGGGAGACCACAATGGATTTCGGCTTCACGGAAGAGCAGATATTATTGAAGGAGACCTTTGAGAAATTCTGCGAGAAGGAGCTTAGCCAGGAATACGTGCGCTGGATGGATGAGAACTGCGACTTCCCGCCGGATGAGCTGTGGCAGAAGTTCGTTGATATCGGATTCTTCCGCGGGAGCGTTCCCGTTGAATACGGCGGAGATGAGACCAGTATGCTCGATGCGATGATTATCTTCGAGCCGGTCTGTAAGGCCTCCTGCTCCGTTGCGCTGGCGATCGGTGCCACAACGGGATTCGGCTCGCGCTTTATCTCCGAGTTGGGGACGAAGGAGATGAAAGAGAAGTATCTCCCGCAGCTCGCCGAGGGGAAGCTGAAGATGTGCATGGCGCTGACCGAGCCGGGCGGGGGGACGGATATTATCGGCGCTTTGAAGACGACGGCAACGGAGAAGGGCGACCGCTGGGTCATCAACGGCGAGAAGGTTTTCATCACCTCATCACATGCCTCCCATTACATGATTGTCATCTGCAAGACCGAAAAGGATGCGAAGCCGAGCAGATCGCTCAGCACCTTCCTGGTGCCCGCGAAGTCGAAGGGGATTACCATCAACCGGATTCCGAAGCTGAGCTGCCATCACTGCGACTCGCCGGGCATTTTCTTCGACGAGGTGGAGATTCCGAAGGAGAACATGATCGGCACGCGGGGAAACGGCTGGTATGAGATGCTCACGGTGCTCAATCCGGAGCGTATCGGCGTTGCCATGATGGGCGTCGGCATCATCGCCGCAATATACGATTACTGCTTCAAGTACATGCAGGAGCGGGAGGCCTTCGGCGGGCCCATCAGCCGTTTTCAGATCCTGCAGCATTACATGGCTGACATGTACATCAATCTGGAAAACTCACGGAACCTGACCTACAAGTCCGCCTGGCTCTGTGACAATGGCAAGCCCTATCACCTGGAGGCGACCATGGCGAAGCTCGTTGCCTCCGACGGCGCCATGCACGCGGGCAGGTACGGCGCGGAGATACTGGGCGGCTACGGCATATGCAACGAGTATCCCGTTCAGATGTACGCGCGGGATGCCTATCAGATACAGTTCTCCCCTATCTCCAATGAGATGAGCAGGAACGTGCTGATGCAGTTCCAGGGTTTCCCCAAGTCGTGGTCGTAGAGGAGTGACGGGTGATCGGTGACAGGTGACAAGTAACGGGTGAAGGAGTGATCGGTTATTGGGTATCAGCTATCCGTTATCAGTTGGTTGTATGATGGTATGAGCAATTTCATAGGCTGTCATTGCGAGCCCCTCGAGTTCTCTCGGGGTAAACTCCGCGGAGGTTGCTCTTTCACATCCATGGAATCGCGTCATTGCGAGCGCAGCGAAGCAATCTCTGTTCATTGTTTCTGTCTGTTCCATGAGTATATATCTCTTCGTTGAGGCGCTATTCGACTATATAACAGACGAGGTGCACGGTCACTGCGATCCCAATGCATGCAAAAACACATGTATTGGTTCGAGCAGATTTGCCATACTGAGACAGGATTTACTGGATTACGTTTATCAGGACATAAAACAAATCTATCATGATTATCCTGTAATCCTGTCAAAAAAGTTTCTTATAGTGTTCCGTCTTTGCCGGTTCAAACGACGAAGGTTTATATTTCAAAAAATAAAAGAGGAGGTAAATAATGTACACGCTCGGAGATATACCGCGTAAGAGTTTCATCACTTTTGCCGATCGCATTGCAACGGTTTTCGAGGATACGCGGCTCACCTACCGGGAGCTCAACAACCGGGTCAATCAGCTGGCAAACACCTTAACCGGCATGGGCTACAGGAAGGGGGATCGCGTCACGGTACTGGCGGTCAATACACACAAGTATCTTGAGATATACTTCGCCGCCGGCAAGCTCGGTATGAGCGTCACGCCCCTCAATTTCAGGCTCGCCGATGATGAGATCGAGTTCATCGTCAACGATAGCGAAGCCATCTGTTTTCTCGCCGGTGACGGCTATGAGGAGCGGGCGCTGTCCTTGAAGGGAAAGCTCAAGAATATCAAGGACTGGATTGCGCTGGACAGAAAGCTGGACGGTTACGAGTACTATGAGGATCTCCTTGAAAAGGCATCGGCGGATGAGCCGGATGTAGAGGTCGATGAAGATGACCTGGCGGTTCTCATGTACACCGGCGGTACCACCGGCCTTCCCAAGGGGGTCATGCTCACGCACCGGAATACCCTGACCGCAGTCCTCTCCTCAGCGCTGGGATGCCGGTTCACCCACGAGGATTCAACCTGCTTCGTCCTCCCCCTCTTCCACGTCTCCTACTGGCCGGCCTTCGCCGTGCTGCTTATGGGGGGGAAGGTGGTGATAAACCGGAAGCCTGACCTGGGCGAGATTCTGCGGCTCATTCAGGACGAGAAGTGCACCCACATGAACCTGGTCCCCACCATTTACGGGTGGATACTGGAATACCCGGAAATAGACAAGTACGATCTCTCGAGCCTCCGCATGCTCTCCTATGCGGGGAGCCCCTTTCCGCCGGACGTACTGAAGCGCTGCATCAAGCGGTTCGGTGACATATTCGTGCAGGGATACGGCTCAACCGAGGCCCTCGGCGCCACGGGACTTGCTGAATGGGATCATCACCTCGAGGGGGAGAAGTCGAAGTATCTGGCCAGCGCCGGGAAGCCGTCGATCTGTGCCGATGTGCGCGTTGTCGATGAGAAGTTCAATACCCTGAAGACCGGTGAGATCGGCGAGATTGCCGTCAAGGGGAAGCATGTCATGGTGGGATACTGGAAGAATCCGGAGCTGACGAAGGAGTGCCTGCGCGACGGCTGGTTTCGCATGGGCGACATGGGCTATTTCGATGAGGATGGCTATCTCTTCCTGGTGGACAGGAAGGCCGACATGATCGTCACCGGTGGGGAGAATGTCTACCCGAAGGAGACCGAGGATGTGCTCTATGAGCATCCCGCCGTGATGGAGGCCGCCGTGGTCTCCGCCCCCGACGAGAAGTGGGGCGAGCGGGTGCAGGCGGTCGTGGTGCTCCGGCAGGGGCAGACGGCCACCGGGGAGGAGCTAATTCAGCACTGCAAGGGGAAGCTCGCCGGGTACAAGTGCCCCAAGGCGGTGGAGTTCTGGGATGCGATACCGAAAACTCCCATAGGCAAGATCATCAGGAAGGATGTGAAGAAGAAGTTCTGGGAGGGGCATGAGCGTTCAATAGGGTAGAGTGATACATCGAGCATGCTGTTTTACTGTCTCATGGAGTTGAGCGCGCATATCACAAGCCCGATATATTCCTCTTCCGGGAGTTGAGTTTCTTCAACACACTGCTTTTCGGAGAGTCATTTTTCCGTGAGAAATACTGAATACAGATAATACAAAAAGGAGGACATATGAGCTACGATATTCTCTTTGAGCCGATTCAGATCGGAACCCTGGAGCTGAAGAACCGCATTGCCCTTGCGCCGATGAATATGGGTTATACCGGGCCGCTGGGATACCCCAGCCTGCAGAGCCTTGCCTACTATGCAACACGCGCCCGCGGCGGTTTCGGTCTCATCATCACCGAGGCGACCATGATAAATCCTCACCCCTGGTGGGGCGGCGAGGCGATGAACCCCGCGCGCCTGACCGATTACCGCTATTACCGCTTCTGGAGCGAGATAGTACAGACGGTGCAGAGCTACAACGGCTGCAAGATGTGCATGCAGATCAGCCCCGGATGGGGACGACAGGGGCATCCGCACGCGGACACGCCGGAGATTCCCGCTGCAGCTCCCTCGCCGGTTCCGCTGCACATCGATCTTCGCAATCTCTTCAAGAACAGTGGATGGGTGAAGCAGATTGGGAAGCAGAATCCTGATGTCATTGAGGCGATGCAGCTCGACAAGCTCCTCAAGATGTCAGATGAGGAGTACTATGATCCGGAGTTCCAGGAATTCATGAAGGATGCCATCTCACAGTCGGACCCGGACATCTATCCGAGTATCTGGCGTGATACTCCCCGCGAGATTACGGTTCCGGAGATCGTCGATCTCGAGGATCGGATGGCGGAGCAGGCGAGAGATGCTTTCCTGCTGGGCTTCGATGCCGTTGAGATTCACAGCCCGCACGGCTATCTGATCCATCAGTTCCTCTCTCCCCGATCCAACAGGCGGAAGGATTCCTATGGGGGGAGCCTTGAGAATCGCGCGCGCTTCCTCATCAATATCATCACCAAAATTCGCAATCGAGTCGGTCGCGAGAAGCCCCTCTGGTGCCGATTGAGCGGCGATGATCTTCTTCCGGGGGGCATCAAGCATGAGGAGATGTGCCGGGTTGCAGGGATGTGCCGGGATGCCGGTGTCGATGCGATAGACGTCTCGCAGGGGAGCTATGAGACCTCCGGGAGCACCTTCGCCTATGACGGCGAGGATGATTTCACCAGATGGGCGCCCGGCTTCAAGAAGGCGACGGGTCTCCCGATAATCGTGCCCAATTTCATGACGCCAGAATGCTGTGTAACGGCCATCAAGGAAAAATCGGTCGATATCGTCTCGCTGGGGAGGCAGTCCATTGCCGATCCCTTCTGGCCGGTCAAGGTGAAGGAGGGCCGGGAGAAGGACATCGTGAAGTGCACTCGCTGCCAGCAGTGCTATCAGTATTTTGTGATGAATCGCTGGTTGACCTGCAGCGTCAATCCCACGGCGGGGAGGGAGAAGTTCTATCCCGAGCTCTGGCTGCACGGCTCGAAGCTCCAGAGCAGGGCGGAGAAGTTTCTGAAAAGAGCAGAAGGATTACCCTTTATCTAGTTGTCTGTAAATAGTGGATTGTACTGTCAAACATTCATATCGAGGAGGAAAATATGGCCACGAAATTCGAAAAGGACAATTACTTTAAAATAGATCCGGAGTGCCATCTCATCGGGGACATGGAGCCGGTCAATCACTTCCCCGGGGTGCAGATGTGGTGGAAGGCTATAGATAATATTAAACGCCCCCTCTTTACCGGAGCTCCTCCGCACATGGTGGCGGAAATTTCCGGAAAGCTTGGCCTGGAGGAGTGGGAGATGACGAAAAATGCCGATCCGGAGAATATAATCCGAGCGATGGACAAGTACGGGATGGATATCGCCTGCCTGCTCCCGGAGTCGATGATGGACTCCACCGGCTACACCGGCCGCTGGTGCTCCAACGGGGAGATGGGGAAGGTGGTCGAATCAAATCCGGATCGCTTCATGTACCAGCCCAACCTCTCCCCGATAAAATTCAAAGGGGTGAAGAACACCATCTGGGAGCTCGAGTACTGGGTGAAGGAGAAGGGCGCGAAGATCTTCAAATACTATCCGCCGGAGGATACCTATATCAACGATCCCGATATCTGGCCCTTTTACGAGAAGGCAGAGGAGCTCGATATCGTCCTCGACATTCACACCGGCTTCTGCTGGGTCCCCCCGGGGAAGAGCAAGTACGCCCTCCCGATTCAGCTCGACGACGTGGCGCGGGACTTCCCCGGGCTGCGAATCGTCGCCTTTCACATGGGCTATCCCTACTGTGACGATCTCAACATGATATCCATGGGGCATCCCAATGTTTACGTTTCGCTGAGCCTCCTCGTTCCCTGGGCGCTCACGGCGCCGCGGAAGTTCGCGAAGATCATCGGCGAGGCGATGCGCTGGGTCGGGCCCGATAAGATCATCTGGGGGTGCGACTATGCCGGATTCGCGACGCAGATCGGCGGCGCCGTGCTCGGCCTCAGGGAGTTCCAGATTCCCGAGGACATGCAGGAGGGGTACGGCTATCCGCCGATAACCGACGAAGACCGCCGGAAGATATTCGGCGGGAACCTCGGCAGGCTGCTCGGCATCGATACCTCCAAGCGGCGGGTGAAGAAGTAGCGATCGATTGTGATGCCGGCTGCCGGATATTTCCTGGCACCTCTTTCAGCTTTGCAGAGAGGCATGTTCAGAAAGCGGTGACGAAGTGCCTTTTGATTATTCCCGCAGAGAGGGTGATTGCTGTAGCCGGCTCGTATCAATATATTTAATCCTGAAGCGAAGGTCATGGTGGAGGTATTAACGTGTTCATTCCAGGATTGAATAAATATTTTAAAATCATGTTAATCCTCCTGGTGATAATTCCTGTCTCCATGGTGAGCCTCTGGCGAAGTGATGCATCAATGGAGCCTCATGTGAATGCCTCTACAAGGCCTTCATTGGAGAAGAACATATCGGAGAAGGAGCACCGTAACGGATACGGTGCTTTCATCCGTAAGCTGAGCGCACGGAATACCCCGCAGGTGATCGCCGACAAACAGGAGATAGCCGAGGTTGTCCTGAACTTTGCCTGGCGTGATCAGGGAAGATGGGATGATTTGAGAACGCTGTTCCATCCGGACGGGATTATTCAGATTACCTGGTACAATGGTGATTTTAATGGATTCGTCGATGCCTCGATGAGAATGGCCGAAAGTATCGGGTCACTGGTCAAGCATTTCTTCGGAATGCCCCGCATTGTCGTGAGGGGAAGCCGGGCGGTGAGCGAAACGGATGTCGTTATCCTGTCCCGGGGGAGAATCGGTCCCGTTGAGATAGACGTGACCTCCTACTGCCGGTTTTATGATCTATTTGAAAAGAGAAAGGGTATTTGGAAGGTATGCCGGCGCACGGCAATCTACGAGAAAGACCGTATCGATCCGGTTTATCCCTCACTCCTCTTCTGGCTTGCAGCGATGTTCGCTAATTTTGATAAATATCCCGCCCAGTGCAGACATCTCGCCTACGGGCTCAAGAAAAAGGGACACCCGTTACAGCGGGGAGTTGTCGTTAACGGCAGCCGGGAGGAGCGGGAGCTCTATCGCGAGGGAATGGATTGGCTGTCGGGAAAAAAGTAACATCCGCCGGAATCATTTCCAGCAGTACGGTATCCGGTAAACCGGTTCTCTGCGTATAACTGATGAAGGAGGGTATGAAAGTATTATGAAAAATTCGAATACGGATCTGCAGGCTGGCCTCCGGCGGTGGAACTATAAAAAACAGACGGTGGAGTTCAGGCGCGAGAACAGGGGGAAGCGTATAACCGATAATCTCGGCATAATGGAGATTGATCCCCTTGCCCTGGACAGCGCGTCGGAGATATCGCCCCTCCCGGAGCTTGCCGGCGGACTGCACGATCCGCTGCGGACCGGCATCAAGGTTGAGCTCCCCAAGTGGCGAAAGAGGAACAAGCTCGTCGAGTACGGCTGGGGGGTGACGAAGAGCCTCATCCGGATGAATGCGGGGCAGCGCGATTTCATGAAGCGGGCATCATCGGAGCGGGAAGGGGATCTCGCAAAGCTTAAAAAGGAGATAAAGGAATACGCCGGGAGCCTGGGATATATCTGCGGATTCACCCTGGTCGACCGGCGGTTCATTTCACAGTGCCGCGACCGGTATTTCCCCTTCGACACGGCACTGGTCCTCGGGATGGAGATGGACTTCGACCTTCTGGAGGAGGTTCCCTCACCCGGCGAGCGTCTCTTCGACTTCGAGGTATACATAGAGTCCGGCAGGAGGGTTTTTGACGTGGCGGAGTTCATCCGATCGAAGGGATATCGATGCTTCGCCCGGGTCCCCTTTGACGGCGGGGTCAAATATCCCCCCCATGCGATCAATGCGGGGCTGGGAGAGCTGGGAGCACAGGGGGTGGTCATAACCAGGGAGTTCGGGCCGCGGGTGAGATGGACGATGATAAGCATCGACGCGGATATACCGATCGACAGGCCGGTCGATTTGGGCATAGCCGACTACTGCGATCACTGCCTTCGCTGCGTTGCGGCCTGTCCCGGCGATGCCATAACGCCGGAGCGGATCTGGTGGCGCGGCGTCTACAAGCGGAAGAACAATGATGCCAAGTGCTGGCCCTACTTCGTGAAGTATGAGGGATGCGGCATCTGCCTGAAGGTCTGCCCCTTCAACCGCTTTGGGTACGATGCGTGCATGAAGGCGTACCGGAAGGATGGAACCATATTAAAAGAGGCTAAGGTTGATAGATAAGAGTCAAGCAGGTCAAATGAACAGTGAGTAGTGAATAGTATTGTTGCAAATTCCATGTCACTTGTTACTCGTCACTTGTCACTATAATAAAAATCTGCAGTTAATCCTTTACAATGTCTATGATGAGTGGCGGAGAGAGCGAGGAAATCGAAATGCGTGGTCAGATTAAGTCTATTGACTACAAGTTTATATGTAAACGAAATATGGATGGGCTATTCATGCTTTGATGAGGCCCTTCCCCGATGTGTTTGCATAAAACCTATACAAGAGGTGAGACAAAAATGCCCTTTTACAACTGGAATGAAGAAGATGCAGAGCTGATGCGAAGCTCAATCCGGAAATTCTGTGAAAGGGAATTGAGCCGCGAGTACGTCCGCTGGATGGACGAGAACTGCGATTTCCCCCCCGACGATCTCTGGAAGAAGCTGGCTAATCTGGGTCTCTTTTCGCGCGGAATACCGGAGGAGTACGGCGGTGCCGGCGGCGAGGGGGGCTCGATGTATGATTGGGTGATCATGCAGGAGGAGATAGCCACCGCCTCGGTGGCGGTGATGCTGGCCATCGGCGCCTCGACCGGCTTCGGCGTCGGATTCATCGGCGCCCTGGGCAACGATGATCAGCGGAGGGAGTTCCTGCCGAAGCTCGCCAGCGGGGAGATGAAGATGTGCATGGCGCTCACCGAGCCCGGCGGGGGAACGGACATCCTCAACACACTGCAGACGAACGCCGTTCCCGACGGGGATCATTATATCATAAACGGCCAGAAGGTCTTCATCACCGCGGCCCATGTGGCTGACTACATCGTCGCCATCGTGCGAACCGACAGGAATCCGGCGCGGAGAACCGAGGCCTTTTCCATCTTTCTGGTGGATGTGAAGTCCCCCGGGATCACCATCAATCTCATCCCCAAGCTGGGAATACACGCCTGCGGCACCTGCGAGATATTCTTCGATGACGTCCGCGTCCCCAAGGAGAATCTCCTGGGGGATCTCAACAGGGGATACCTCTTCCTGCTCGGAGGCGGCGGGGGCAGGAGCTCCGAGTTCTCCGGGCTGCTGAACCTAGAGCGGGTCGCCACCTCAATTCTTTCGCTGGGCATCGCGCAGGCAGCCTACAACGACGCCTACAAGTATTCGCTCGAGCGGGTCGCCTTCGGGAAGCCCATCGGTCAGTTCCAGATAATACAGAACTACCTGGTTGAGATGGCCATGCAGATAGAGAACGCGCGCAATATCATCTACAAGTGCGTTGCGCTGGCCGAGATGGGCAAGCCCAATGTTGTTGAGTCGCAGATGGCGAAGGTGATAGCCGCCCGCGCATCGGAATACTGCGCCATCAAGGGGATGGAGATTCTGGGAGGATACGGATTCACCATGGAGTACGATATGCAGCGCCATTTCCGCGATTACAAGCAGATGGTCTTTGCACCCATCACCGATGAGATGGCAATCAACATCATCGCCCGGCTTCTCGGCCTGCCGAAGTCATATTAATCTTTTTTACTTCGAATGGAGGTTGCCGAAATTTCATCGCGGGAGCAACCTTCGCAGAGTTTCCCCCTGGGAGAATTCGAGGGCTCGCAATGACAGAAGTATAGTATTCAACTGTCACTTTACACAATGAGATGGTTGTTGATAACTGATAGTTGATAGCTCCCTGAGATGATCGCAATTTCGTGACGTATAAACAGATCGAGAGAACTTATATGTTTGACTATCATCAATAAAGGAGTACTCCATGGCTGAGCGAAAGTGGGTCTTGGTTACCGGTGCGGCCTCCGGCATCGGAAAGACCATTGCTCTCTATCTCGCCTCGGAGGATGCCCAAGGAATCACCGGGCAGGCAATCAATGTCTGCGGCGGTACAATTTTCTATTGAACGGTAGGCCCGCAGGCGACACGTCGACGTGTCGCCTGCGGGCTTAATGTCTGATAAAACCAGTATTTACAATTAGGGGATCAATGTAAATACTAGTTTTTGGAGGTACCCATAAGCATATAAGGAGGTATTGATGATTTCCAGGAAGGACTTTTTAAAGGGAGCGCTCCTTGGCGTGGGGGCTACCGTTGCCGCTGCCGGGGCGATAAAGGCAGCGAGCGGCGATCTCAGCTATCTGACGGAGCCGCTGGACGGGAATCCCAATGTGTATCCGAAATTTAATGAGGAGATAAAGGTGATGCTCCTGGGGACCGGTTCCCCGACGAGCGGCATCAAGCGGTCTAAGCCGGCGAATGCAATCATGGCCGCAGACAGGTTTTTCATTGTCGATTGCGGAGCCGGGATTGTCGAGCGGCTCTTTATGGCGGGGATACCGCCCTCGAGGATTACGGATCTCTTCATCACCCATCATCACTCGGATCACACCTCCGGCTTTACCGATCTCTTCTTGTCGGGGTGGCTCGGCGGCCAGGAACCGGGGCGGGTATCCCCGCTCAGGGTATACGGCCCGACGAACACCCGGTTGATAATTGAGAAATTCATGGATGCGATGAAGTGGGATATCGACATCCGGGCGGAACATACCGGGACATCGGCCGGCGGTGCGATGGTCGAGATACATGAGCGGAATGACGGGATTGTGTATGATGACGCAGGTATCCGGGTGACCGCCTTTACCGTGGATCACGGCATCGTGAAACCCGCCATCGGGTACCGGTTCGAGTACAGGGGGAAGGTAATCGTCATCTCCGGCGATACCCTTCCCGTTGAGAGCATGATACGTCATTCGGAGAGGGCCGATGTTCTTATACACGAGGCGTACAGCAGGGAGTGGATGGATCGGGGCTTAAAGAGATTCCCTCACATGAGGAGGACAATCGAGTCCGTGATGAATTATCATTCATCGACACTCGAAGCAGCGGAGATTGCCCGGAAGGCAAAGGTGAAGCATCTCGTCTTCACCCATTTGATGCCATCGCCCTCGCCGCTGTGGATCTTCGAGCGCAACTGGGCCAAGGGTGTGAGCGATATATACAATGGGAAGATTACCGTCGGACGCGATCTCATGGTGTTATAGGAGGTTCTGGTTCTCTCGAAGAGAAATCGCTTTTAAACGGTGAGACTAGAGCAGTTTATTCTCCTTGCAGAACTTGATTGCCGGTGCCGTCGCAAAAACCGATTTCAGCTCCTCGTGCTCATTGATGATATATCGCAGGAACGTGATGAACGTAGTCCTGTGCTGCTGAACAAAATACACCGCGTCCCGGTCACCGGCGGCCAGCTCATGAAAGAATGCATTGATGGCCGGGATTCGTTTCTCCGAGAGCTTTCGGTATCGGGGCGCATTGTATATTTTTTGAAAATTCTCAATTTCTTCAAGGATCTTCTTTGCCCTCCGATTCTCCTCCGCATCTCTTTTGGAGATTGCTTCAATCTCTGTTTTCGATTCTTCGGTTTTTTCTGCACCCTTTCCCGGGCTCTCTCTGCTTGCCGATTCATCTCCGATGCATGACACGCCGGCGATTTCAAGGAGATCTCTGAAGAGCCTTATCCTGTCCTTCTCCTGCCGACTCTCTGTTTTCACCCAGAGATCCTTTAATGCTTTGGTAGAGAGATTCTCTTCGATTATGCCAAGCAGCCTCTTCTCTCTCGTGATCGATTTCTTCAGAAGATCATTTTTATTGTTTATTCTGATAATCTGCAGTATGCGCTTGATTTCACCGTAGAAGCTCCTGTCCGTCTCGAAGACTTTGAACAGATCTTCCGGTTTTGCTCCTTCAGAATTTTCAGAGAGTGATGTATACCATACATATTGAAAGAGGGGAGATCTCTTCGATACCTCGGTAATCAGCTCCTGGTCGGGCTCTCGGGATTTAATCATGTGTACTGTTTTATCGATGATATCTTTTTTATCTCTTTTCAGCTTGTTTATAATCTTCGTTATTGCGGTCAGATTTTTTTCAGGACTCAGAGAGGAGAGCTTGTAGAGAAGGGATTCTGCATTCTCTATGGTGTCTGAAAAGGTCCTGATAATTGATTGAAGCTGCTGAAGTACTCTCTCTTCTCTTTCCGCTTCTGCATCTTCAGCTTGACTTAATTTCTCCTCTTCGCCTTTCGGCTCAGCTTTTTTTTCAGCGGCTGATGATGGTTTCTCGCCGGTATCTTGTATCCCCATATCCTTTTCATATCGCATCTTCTTGATTAGCAGATGCTTCCTGTAGTATGCTATCATCCTGTTGAGCCGGGAGAGCTTTTTCTCCCTGTCCCTGTCGAACCATCCCTGCTCTTCTCCGTAATTTCGCAGCCAGTTGTCAAGCATCTGAATTTTTGTTTCCAGCGAGAAGTGGACAGAGCGGGTGATGTGATTGAAGGCCTTTTCAAAACCGTCGGCATCTGAGATGATCTTAAAGTGCGAACGCAGCTTCTCCGGAACCTGCTCATTGCCGGCAAGGGTGCCGGGATCGAGGTTCTTCTTCTCGGAAGCGTTGAGGGTTGCAAGTAAGCGATCTGCTTCCTCAGACGGTTTCCCGAGAAGGGCGTTCCGTGCTGCAGTAACCGGATCATCTCCTGTTTCCAGCGTAACTCTTTTCAGTACTTTCTCAATTTCAGGTTCGGCAAGATGTAAATATCTTTTATAATCGCCCTTATCCCGAGAGAGTATTTTCTCGATTATCGTAATGATGGTGCTTTTTACGGAAGCGAATCTCTCTTCATCGAGGCATTCCGTGAGGTACCGGTACTGCTCCTCAATGCGCCCTTTCACATCTTCCGGGTACGATTTTTCAATTTCCACGAGATTCCGGTATAGCTCACCCATGAGCTCATCCGGATCTTCGGGAAAGCGATCCCGAAAGACCTCCAGGCGCACAATGAGGCGCGGATACCTGTTTATGATCTCATCATCATCCTTGAACTCACTGATGAGATGGTTCACGTATGCTCTCGTTTCGGGAATGGTCAGCTGCCGCGCTACCTGGTCGAGGTGATTGAAGAGATCGATGAGAAAGGTATCCTCGTCGGAGAGCTCGCCGTACAGTCGCATCCGATTTTCGCCGAACCCGATTTGAGCCGAGAGGAGGATTACCCGCTCTGTCTTTGCCTCTACATCCTCTATGGTCTGCAATTTCCGTATATGCTCTTCGACTTCTTCGCTTTCTGCATCTTTAAACCTGTTCAGATCCTCCCACCTGTTTTCGATATACTCTTTCAGTGTCTGTTTATTTCCGCTCTCCGGTTTTTCTGCAACGGTGAATGATCCATTCAGTTCTTTTTCAGGAGCTATCGATCTTTCAACGGTTGCACCTTCGTCTGAGTGCTCCTCCTGTATCTGAAATGCACCTGAGTCGATTTCGCTATCCCTGAAAGTTCTCTCCACTGTGTATTCCTCATCGGAAGGCACACTTATCGCAAAGGTGCCATTCCGCTCTTCATCTTCTCTCAACAATCGCTCAATCTCTCCACTCTCCTCACCGCGCTCCTGGATCTGAAATGCTCCCAGCTCCTCATCGGGAAGTGACGATATTTCAAATGCAGCCGATTCTCCGGCTTCCTCCTCTCCGGGAATTCCGGCTGAGAGATCGGATTCGGTTCCGCTGTCGATTTCATCCGCGATTGAGAAGTGGCCGGAAGCGCTTTCCTCTTCCGGTATATCCCGTTCGGATTCACTCTCCGCTGCCGATGCCTCATCAGGTATCTCGAAACCGCCGGGCTCCTCATCAAGGAGAAGTCCGGCTTCATCCTCTATTCCCTCTGCGGTGAGCAGCTCATCGGATTCGATGTCATCCGTAAACAATGTCTCTTCGAGAAGCTGCGCTGCTTCAACAACGGTGTCGGGTGTGTGTTCCTGAACTTCTTCATCATCCGGGTGGGATATTCCTGTCGGTGTTAAGTGCTCATCGCTGACGAGCTCGGTGAGATCATCCTCGGAGAGGATCATCATCCCTTCGTCGGATTGGTCTCGCTCCGTAATGTCAGTTTCGTCTGCATCGACCGTCATTGCTTCCTCCTGAACAGCGGATGCATCCGCACTTTCATAGCCCTCCTCGTTCGTGAGGTCAGTGGAGTATGCTTTTGTCTGCTCATGCAGTATTCGCAGAAGCGATTCCCTTTTCTCCTGAGAAATGCTCTCGTCATTCAGCCATATGCCAATGACCTTTTCCGTAATGCGCTCCCCGTCTGTGCCCGGGACGGCTCTGTTTTTAGAGATCATTTCGTTGATTATTTTTCTGATTCCCTCTTCATCGTCTTCCTGAAGTCTGTCCAGAAAGCCCCCTTTGATAGCTGCAGCATATTTTTTTATTCGCTCATCATCTGCACCATGATCCGCTCTCTCCTCTCCTTTCTCCTCTGGCTGAGAGATGTCGGTATCATGATCCACTCTCTCTTCTTCCACTACCTCTGATTGTGAGGTATCGGTCACCCGGCTCGATTCTTCTGCATGTTCCTCCTCTGTAACGTCAAAGCCCCTTTCAGATTCGTGAGCATATACTTGCGGCGAGGAGTCTGCTATGGCCTGAAGCTCGGGGATATACTTTCTCAGAAGATCGTCCCACTCCATCCGCGTGATGAAGCGGTTTCCCATGTGCGGCCCGTGCTTCTCGAGAAATTTGTCATAAATGAGCCGTACTCTCTGTTTATTCCTGTCTTCATCGTCAGTGAGCCTTCTCTTAATGGCGTTGATGGCAACCTCGATGGTTCTGATGGTCTTTGCCAGTCCGTCATCATGTGTTCTCAGGACAAGGTCACAGAACTTGATAACCATATAGTGACCGTCCTTTTCGGCCATTTCTGTTATGCTCTTCCTGAAAAGATCCATTGAGAGTTTTTTGTTCCTGTTAATGACTCTCGATACGTCACCGCGATACCGATTGTATTTCTGGTTGAATCGCTTATTGAGAATGATATCTGAAATGAGGTTTAATTTCAGCCTGGAGAGAAGTGGATGCAGGTTTCTGGAGAGGGTGCTCTCGAATTCGTATTGTTCGGAGAATGAGTGCTCCTTCAATTCATTTGAGATTTTCCGGGCGATGCCGTATTTCGGGAAATTGATGAGCACCCTGTTTGTGCGCTTGGAGAGATCCTGCATGAGGATTTCTCTCCTCTTCGGTTCGGTGGTAAAGTCGTGAACGAACTGTTCTATTTCTTCACTGGAAGACTGCATCGGATATATCGCTCGATTGACGCTCGGATCATCGGTATAAGGTAATCTCTTTTGTTAAAATGTACATTACCCTTGCGGGTTTGCTATCTGACAAAATGAGTTATCATCATAGAATAAATGAAATTGCTGATTCACGGAAAACTCATAGATGAAACTCATGATTTTGAGAGTTACCCATAATATAATACCGATTGATGATAATTCAAGATATAAGAGAACTTCCCTGCAATTCCCCCCTGTCGCGCTCTCGCATTTCTGTCGGATGCCCCCTTTATCATGTTATTACAAGGCGTCAAATCCCGAAGCGTGCCTCAAGGTAATTTATGGGTACCTCTAAAAACCAGTATTTACATTGATCCCCTAATCATAAATACTGGTTTTATCAGACACTAAGCCCACAGCGACACGACGTCGCGCATGCCAGCGTGCACAGGATGTGCGAAAAAAAGCTGGCCAAGGGGAACATCATATTAATAGTTTTTAGA
The DNA here is from genome assembly GCA_964652955.1 of uncultured Leptospirales bacterium. Classification (GTDB taxonomy): domain Bacteria; phylum Spirochaetota; class UBA4802; order UBA4802; family JAKQUI01; genus CAZZCF01. The sequence goes on along the minus strand of CAZZCF010000020.1, from coordinate 5,103 downwards.
AGTCCCCTTATAGAATTATGATTCATCGACAGATATAATCCGGTTATTCCCTATGGCGAATGCATCAATAACACGCTGCACGCAGTTCCTGCGAACTGCCATGAAAATATCTCTCTCCGTCTCAAGCACTCTCCGCAGGAGGGGGGTGAATCCCCTCCCTCTGATCTCGAGGGTGCCGATCTCGTCGAGGTAAACCGGTTCGATTCCCCGCTTTAGAATATCATCGATGATAGATTCGGCGAAACGCAAAGCCTTTCCGGAGAAGCTGTACGAACCGGCCGTTCCGATCTCATCCCAGTCGGCCGGAATGCTGTCTCCCCTGACGGCGAAGGCCATGGCTTCACCGGTCGAAAGCCTGACAATATCGTATCCGGAGGGAACGCCCTCACTGAATCTCTTTGATGAGATGAAGCCGTCTCCCCCACGCTCCTGATAGAGGAGGCGTATTCTCTCCGTCTTCCCCCGGTTTTTATCCCCTGTTATGATGTATACCATCGGTTTTTATCTGAAGTGCCAATTGTTTCGTGTAAGTACAGCCGTTTATTAAGGAACCTCTGAAAAATGTGGTTTTTGAGATACATCTTAATAAATTTCATAGTGATAGCCTCGAAATAAAATTAATAAACGTACTGTTGACTACTTTCGTGTAAATGGCAAAAATATCTCGATGAGGCGGCTCCTTGACATCCGTGGCACCGCGGGCCGAAGCTTGTTTGCGCCTCCTGCACATCTTCGGGCAGGGGCTATGTGCCTCCGTGTACGCCCCTGCATTGAAACATCCTGTTAAGCACATTCGAACATCGTGTTCAGCACATTAGTGCGTCCGTGCACGTCACAGGCATTATATGTGAATCATCAAAAACAGAGGAGAGCGAATGCCACGTGGCTCCAATGCAATTGGAGACACGTCCCCTCGATATTTTGCCATCATATAACAAAACGAAATTAATCATGAATTTTGTAGAGGTTCCTTAATACCAGATAATCGTTCACGCTGTCAATCATGAAGCGAGCTGCATAAGCAGTAACTGTTTCTTTCCTACGTGAATGTGTCCAATTTCCCCTTTGATATTTTCTACTTTTGTACTCTGAACCTATCGGTTTTTATGGGCGAATGGCCTGTAGGATTTATCGTTCATGTAGTTGATGCTGTAATATTATCCGATATTATATCTCGAGCAATCCCCTTCGTCCTTGTGCATCCAATCCGGTGAAGCGTACGAAAGCCTCCCTCCCTGATTGATGTCGCCTGCCGGCACGATGGTATCGAGGATAACGCAAAGGGAGAACTCGTTGCGCTCCTGAAAGATGCAGCAAAGCCTGCTCGGATAGATACGGGTTTCTTCAGGGATTTCAAGTTTGACACCCTAAATGGGGGGAAGCTGCAGGCATACAGTAGAGATAACATGTGAACAGTATGATACAAAGGTTGTTGAAGTCGATTGTGGGGAGAGCATAAACATGGGAACTGTCTATATGTAATGTCACATGTGTCGCAATCCCATTCCACGATTATTATCTAATGGGGCAGAACCGGAAGGGGTTTGACAGGCTTACAGGATAATCAGGATCGATTTGGATTTAATGCTTGTAATCGGAACATAGTGCTGAAATATTTACTTCAGTTGATACGATATTTTTGGGTTTTGAAAAGGATTTCGATAAACGGTATATCAAATCATCGACATCCTGTTATCCTGTCTCATTGTTTTTCTGTACAGAGTACGTGGACGTCTTCGATATATATGATGTATGGGAAAGCGATAGTCTTTTATTTATAGCTTTAAAAGGTTGGGTAATGAATATTGATTCCTATTCTTTTGACGAGTACCTTAAAAAGGTGAAATCCTTTCACGGGAGCATCGCCCCGGGCATGGCTATCGGCGGCTACATGGTGACACTGGCGAAGGGAAATCTCCCCAAGGGCGAGCTCTTCGATGTCATCTGCGAGACGGGCCACTGCCTCCCCGATGCGGTGCAGCTCCTCACCCCCTGTACCATCGGGAACGGCTGGCTGAAAATCGTCGATATCGGCCGCTATGCGCTGGCCTTCTACGAGAAGTACGGAGGAGCAGGAGTACGGGTTTTTCTCGATACGGAGAAGCTGAAGGAATGGAGTGAGGTACAGAGCTGGTTCTTCAGGCTCAAGCCTAAAAAGGAGCAGGATACCGAAAAGCTTCTCGATCAGATTCGTGAAGCGGGAACAGCCCTTTTCGGTCTGAAGCGGGTAACGGTGCATCCCAATTTCCTCGAGAGGAAACACAAGAGCGCCATTGTGATCTGTCCGAAGTGCCGTGAGCCGTATCCAGCCGATGATGGAGACATTTGCCGGGCCTGCCAGGGAACATCCCCCTATCTGCCGGATTGAGCTGTCCTTTATACTATGGGGAGCACTCAATCTCATTGCCATGAATCCTCGCAACCCCGGATAGCCGGCAATTCCTCACCGTTAAGTACTATCCCGATCATGGAATAGTCTTTCATCGTCGTTATAGGCACGTACGATGGAAAGGGATCCCGGCACGTGAATTTTTATTTGACAGTCGTATTATTGCAGGTAGGATACTGGCCAATCAATAGTATTTATGAGGAATGTAATGGAAAAAACAGGTTCATTGAAAAGATATTTTTTGTCCGGCTATAGCGATGCGTCGTACACCTTACAACGGAAGACGTATGCGATTTATTACGCGCTTTTTGCAGCAATATTGATTCCGTTGATCTACTCAATTATTCGATTGATACTTACGGCACAGATGGGAGCTATGGCGGTGGAGCTCTACACTGCGATTTTCTCCTTTTGCCTATTGAATATCGTTTCGCTGATACTGCTGAGGAGGGGGAGCTATGATGCCGCGGCGCTCATCTTTGTGATATCCTTTACTCTTATTGTTGTTGTGTCAATTCTGTCGCGGGCCAGAAGTAATCCCATCGCGGCGTATGCCGGCTCACTCTTTCTCACCTTCCCGGTTATCCTGGCGGCGTCTTTTTTCTCCAGGAAATACATGCTATACACCATTTCTTTTATTTTCCTTGCTATGGACGTTGCCATTTTTCTTATAACCAGAGAAGGGCTCCCGAGTGACACTGTTCAGACGATGTCAACAGGAATGGCCTTGAGTGTCGTCGGAATTCTTGGAGTTCTCGTGGTTGCTGTTCTCATCAACAATACCTCGGATTCAGCACTGCAAAAATCTGAAGAAGAGGCATTGAGAAACAGTGAGCAGTATTCAGTCATAAAAGGTCTTCTCGAATCGATTACATCTGCTTTTCACAATCTGGCATCGCATGCCGAGGATCTCACGCAGGATGCGCACTCGTTTTCCGAGAGCTCGCAGAATCAGGCGGCGTCGGTTGAGGAGATAACGGCGACTGCCGAGGAGGTGTCGAGCGGGGTTGAGAACGTGAGCCGGGGGGTTGGTGAGCAGTACGGGAGCCTGAATGAGCTGGCTACCCGTCTGGAGGAGCTGTCCGGGATGGTCATTGCCATGGGTGAGAAGATACGTTCAGCCATGGAGATGACCTCGGATATCTCTGCAACGGCGACGCTCGGCAGTGAGATACTGGGCTATATGAACAGGAGCATGACGAAGGTCAATGAGAGCTCGGCAAAGATGACGGGGATCGTTGAGATGATAAGCTCTATTTCGGATCAGACCAATCTCCTGTCGCTCAATGCGGCGATTGAGGCAGCGCGGGCGGGCGATGCCGGGCGGGGATTTGCGGTGGTGGCAGATGAGATATCGAAGCTTGCCGATCAGACTGCGGCAAGCATCAAGGAGATAGATTCGCTTATCAGGGAGAACAACGACGAGATGAAGCAGGGGATGCAGAATGTTGAGAACACGGTGAAGACCATTGAGGAGATTATCACGGGAGTCAATGACATCAATTCGATGATCAACGAGATATCGGGGCTGATGGACAAGCAGCAGGATATAAACCGGGTTGTGAATACTGAAGTGACGAGGGTGAAGAACAAGTCTGATGAGATACAGGCAGCCATGAGCGAGCAGAAGGTAGCGGTCAGTGAGATTGTGAAATCGATCGTGAATGTCAACGAGATAACACAGGCCTATGCCGAGGGTTCGGAGAAGCTGTCGAATAATGCGAAACGGGTAGAGGAGATGACGGATGAGTTGAGAAAAACCGTAGATGCGTACGATATAGAGAGCGGCTAATACTCGCAGCATTCCTTACGGGCTTGCCGTAGAAGAATAGTACTTTCCCGGAACAAAGAGCTCACCCGGTATGCGAGAGCATGCTGTTCCTCTTTGCGAATGTAAAATTTTATTGCAATAAATCCAACTCTGTGAAACAACTTTATATTGTTTTAGAGGATTGCGGAATTCTTCTGTCTCTTGATCCACTCTTTTCCAAAAAAAACGTCTCTCAAAAAAAGCATTAAGAGGATTAATATGAAGGAACAGAATTTTTTCCGAAGATTTTTTCTTTCAGAATATCACGATGCGTCCTTTGTGATACAGCGGAAGGCAAATGCGCTGATGTATTTTCTCATCTTTGCTTTTGTAATGCCAACTATTTACGTTATCATCCGATTGTCACTTACGACGCGAATAGGATCGATGACTTCGACCTTTTACTTCACCCTGCCGGTTTTTCTGGTCTTCGCCCTGATTGCGCTGATTGCCCTTAAGCGAGGAAGATATTCTGCAGCAGCGAATATTATCACCATAGGTGTCTCAATACTCGTCATTGATAATCTGCGATCGAGACTTGGAATGGCAGAAGAAGCACATATGGCCTATCTCGGGCTGGTGTACCTGATACCGGTAGTGATTATCATGGCTTCATTTTTCTGTACCAGGCGGTGGGTATACGGTATCACTATTCTGCTCCTCGCTTCGAGTGCTGCTTTTTATGTTATTACCCGGCCATTGGTTGATGCAACCGTATTGGTAATGACCACACGAGGTTTGGTATGGAGCTCCATGACTATTGTGTTAGTATTTGTACTCTCCCTTCTGGTACAGCGTACCGCTGATGCTGCTGTGAGCCGTTCCGAGAGTGAATCGGAGCGGAATCGGGAGCAGTATTCAGTCATAAAAGGTCTTCTCGAATCGATTACATCTGCTTTTCACA
>CAZZCF010000019.1:0-43862 GCA_964652955.1 uncultured Leptospirales bacterium | reverse complement strand
CTCTCGTATAAATGGCCAAAATATCTCCATATTTTGCAGAATTTCCTTAACTTGAATTTAACAATTAATTTGAAAATTCCTCTCAATATAGGTATTTTAAATAGTTAAAATAAAAGCAGGAATGCTGTCAGTGCAGTAAAGTGCAATTTTTTGCACAAAAACTGAGAAAGGTTGATATATTAATATATAAAGTATGATGTCTTTACGAATTTCTTATAATGCAATGAAAAGATCTGTCTCTTTTATCATATTATTAACCGTATCCCTCATGTTTGCATGCAACGCTGATGAGGTATGGAAGAACGCAAACAGACAGATCAGCCAATCCGGCGCTTCAATCTTTCATTTAGTTTCGGCAGACGCAACATCAACCGGCACCGTCAGAGTTACCTTCTCCCGTGATGTGGATATTGCGAGCGGGGAGAATATCGCCAACTACTCGATTCCCGGCCTGACCGTTACCGGTGCGGCGAGAGACGGTATCGACTATACCGTTGTCAACCTCACCACGACTCTCCATTCCGATGACATCTATACGCTCACGGTAACCGGCGTTATTGACACATCGGACAATCTCATCGGGACTCCCAACTCCCTGCAGTTTGCCGGCGATGTTCCACCCATTATAGACAGCGTCAGCTCAATCAACAACACAACCGTTGTGGTCTCCTTCAGCGAGCCCGTTGATGAGGCGAGCGCTGAAAACAGCTTAAACTACATCACCGTTCCCGCTCTGACCATAAGCAGTGCAGAGCGGGACTCGATCGATTTTAGCAAGGTCACCCTGACCACCAGCTCCCAGACCGCGGCACAGGTCTACCAGCTCACCATCAACAGCGTAACCGATCTGAACGGCAATCCGCTCGATCCACCGATCTTCAAAAACTTCACCGGGACGGGAGCGAACGACTTTCATCTCCTGTCGGTAGCCGCATCGTCAACCAATACCGTCAGGGTTACCTTCAACCAGGATGTGGATATAACGAGCGGGCAGAATGCCGCCAACTACTCTATCCCCGGGCTGACCATTACCGGTGCGGTGAGAGACGGTGCCGACCATACCGTGATCAATCTCACCACGAGCACCCATGATGATATCAACTACACCCTCACGGTTACCGGCGTGACGGACACATCGTTCAACCTTATCGGGAGCCCCAACTCCCTGCAGTTTGCCGGCGATGTGGCACCCATGATACGGAGGGTCAGCTCAACCGGCAACACGACCGTAATGATCTACTTCACCGAGCCGGTCGATGTTGCGACCGCTGAGAATAGATTAAACTACACCACAGCTCCTGCGCTGACCATAAGCAGCGCACAGCAATATCCAGCCGACTCTACCAGGGTTACCCTGAACACCGTCTCCCAGACCGATGGACAGAGCTATAAGCTCACCATAAACAATGTCGAGGACCTGACGGGCAACACGATTGCCTCCCCGAACTACGAGTACTTCACCGGACAGGGATCCGGCGGCGGTGATACAACCGATCCGGTGGTCCTCTTCGCGGAGCTCTTTGACAGCAACACGGTCGAGGTCTTTTTCTCCGAGCCGATGAACGCCGCCACGGCCAATGTGCCGGGGAATTACACCATCAGGGATTCCGACGGCACCATTATCGGCGTTACCACCGCCAGCACCCAGGTTGACGCCTCGCGGGTGCGCCTCGATATAGCAGGTAACTTTACATCACATCTCTACGCCCTGACGGTCAGCACGAGCCTGACCGACCTGAACGGCAACCCTTTACAGAATTCGCCCAAGAACAGGGCATCCTTTGCCGGTGAGGGAAGTATGCCCGACGACTTCAGCGACGGGCCGGTTATCGTCGATCCGATGGATGAGTCGAGCAACAGCTTCAGCCTCCTCGCCAAGTACCGCGGCAGGGTGTACATCGGTCCTTCCAACAGCGACAACGCCATATTCAGGCTGAAGCCAGACGGCTCCGACGCCGAGGTGGTGACCTTCTACTTCCATGGCGAAACAGGCGATTCAACAACGCTCGATCCGGGCCCCAATGGAGAGAGTGGCATCGATTACATCGCCAGCGGCCTCATCGGCGGCGAGGAGCATCTCTTCTTCGGACCACAGAAAGACAGCGGAAATTTGAACTACATCTACTACACGAGCGACACCGGATCGCAGATAGACTTCACCTACATTGATGTCAACGCCTATACCTCGGGACCGACGAGAAGCATCAACTCCATGGCGGTATTCAACGACATGCTCTTCATCGGTCTCTCCGATCAGGGGCCGTTAAACCCCATTTTACCAAAGCTGATCAATCTGGTCAACAATCCGGTAACCGACGTCGATATCTTGGGAATGGAAGCACCCTACTTCACCCGCATCGGAGGTGCTGCCACATTTCACCCCAATACCGCCGGTACTGTCGGTATTGATATCATATATCCCTTCAACAACGTTCTCTATATCGCGAACGGCGGACATAACGCAGTCAATCAGGACGGCGGCATCGTCAGGTCTATCAACAACAACCCGGATGACTGGAGCTCCGGCGACTGGACCGATATCACCCCAACCGGACTTGCCTCATGGTACAATTCCCCCTCAGATGACTTCTTTTCCATCGAGCTCGGGACGCAGTACAAGTTGATACCCGCCGACCGCGCCTTCCCCGCGATGGCTGCATTCAACGGCAACCTCTATATCGCGCGGAACACCGAAAAGGGGCCGCAGCTCTGGAAGCACGACGGGGTTGCGACCTGGACGCTCATCGCCGATGACGATGCCGACAACATATCGGAATTGGGCGCCGGATACTCCGATAACGCTTCTATCACCATGCTCATTGCAAACGATACATGGCTCTACGTGGGATTTGACAACAGCAACAACGGCCTGCAGATATTCAGAACGAACGCTGCGAATCCCCTGGTGGCAGCGGATTTCAGCGTGATCACCAACAACGGATTCGGACAGGGCTCCGATGTAACAACAATATACCATGCGCTCAGCATAGAGGATAACGGAACTCATTATCTCTGGGTCCTCTGCGGTAAGGACGGCAACGAGCTCAGGGTGTACCGCGCAAGCAATTAAAGAATGTTCTGCTGAAGGAGTTTCGGAAAGGGGAAGATGAATGTATATGGCAGGCGGCATTTCGATTGCCGCTTTTCTGTTTTTTTAGCAAAAAATCACCTGATGTCTCATAATCCGGCACACTTTACGATAAATGCACCGTTGAAATTCAATTTCGGGGTATCGGAGAACGATAATAGTAACAGGACACATTCTCTATGTAGACGCTTATCCGATAAAATTGATTTTTTCTCGATCGACAAGTATATTTATTTCTGTATACAGGTGCTGCGAAATACACTATATTCAATACTCAACAGTATCATTCAATTTGTAGGCCATGAAAACGGTTACCGCCCGTCACCGGATAATTATAGAACGGAAGAATGCTCTCGCGGCAGATGACGCCGCCCCGGCGCTCTCCGAGAGGAGAACAGCAGAGCTTCGAGAGAATCATATCTCGACAGTCTTTATCGTCAGTACTGCCGCAGTGGAGATAGATCGCTATCTGGATATCGTCCACGGCTATCAGAACGGCGGATTCACCGTAAAGAGCATACACCTCGAGCGGCTGGAAGATTCCCTCCCCGCCCTCAGGAGCTCCCTCCTGGAGATTGTGCAGTCCCTTCAGCGGGGCAACTGCATCATCATCCCCTACGGGAAATCGATAAGCGACATCATCACCGCGGGTCTCCTGATCATGAAGGGCAGGAGCGCGGAAGATGCCATCGATTTTGTGCGGGAGATGGACAGGCGCCTTCTCTCCGAAAACGGCGAGATCTCATTTCTCTACGATCTCCAGGGTTTTCTGAGATCACATCACGGCGCTCTTTCCGAAACTGAAAACCTCGGGAATCTCTTCATCTCCTACAACGGAGCGCTCTTCTCCACGGATCCCGACACAACCGGGATCAAGGATGCCATACCGAAGGTCCCGGCGGAACCCGTGATTCGGGCATCAGCAGAAAAAGGCCCGTCAAGGCATGAACGCCCGAAAGCGATTGAGGAGATACCCCCTGTGGAACCGACCAGGCGGGCCGCAGCGGTTGAACGCCCGGCGGCAATGGAGGAAATTCCAGTTCCGGCGCCTGCCGCCCGGGAAAAAGCTCCCGAGAGGGAAGAAGAGAGCTCCGAAGCCGCACCGGTTGTTATAGCAGAGGAAGAAGAGGCCGAGAGCCTGCCCGAGCCGGAGGAGCGGAGAGCGGAGCAGACCGAAGAGAAATTTGTGCCGTTCGTTCTGGAAGAGGAGGAAGAGGTCGAGATTGTGCTTCCGACGGAAGAGCGGGCAGAAGAGCAGCCTGAAGAGCGTTTTGAGCCTGTCGTCGAGAAGGAGCTCGGCGAAGAAGAGGAAAATCCTGTCGAGGGGGCACCGGTTGTAACCGAAGAGGAGCGTCCGGTTATCGAAGCGGCACCGGAAGTACCATCGGAGCCAGAGGGGAAAGAGGAGCCGGTTATAGCCGAAGAGACTTTACCGGAGAAAGTAACGCTACAGGAAGAAACCCTCTCCGAGAAAGAAGCGCTGAAGGGAGATGAGCCGGAAACCGAACCGCTCGAAGAAGAGCAACCGGTGAAAATTCCCGCGAAAGAAGATGCGGCAGCGTACAGCAGAGAACCGGAAGAATCAGTTGAGAAGAAAATCGCCGGAAGAAAAACTCCCTTCTCGTCAATCCGCTTCAAGCTCATCTCGATTATTTCACTGATTATCGTGCTCTCAATCTCCGGAATGATATTCGTCGCAACCTATTTCTTCAAGCAGGACAATGAGATCCGCGTTCAGGAGAACAACCTCAAGCTCTCCGAGGTGACGGCGCTCAAGGTCCGATCGGATTTTGACTCGATCATCAAGGATTCACGGATTGTCGCCGAGTCCCTCGGGGGCGCAGCCGGAAAGGCGTCGATCTCCTCCATATTTAAAGAGGCCACCGATTTTATATTCATCGGCATCGGCAGCCGGCGGGGGGATGCCTTCGCTCTGACCAGAACCTTCTACAACACTCCCCTCATGCGGGAGAACGGGATAGCGGAGAGCGACATCGCCGATTCTCTGCGCGGCTATTCCACCACTTTCAGCCGTTCACTGAACGGAGAGCGGATCATCCACAACGTCTCCCAGGCATTCAAGATCCCGATTGTCGGCATCGGTATACCCTTTCAGCGTGATGCTGCGGGGAATGTCAGATCAGTTATCATAAGCTACTATAAGCTCGACTCGATGCTCAAGGCCTTCAAGTCCTCGGGCATTACCACGGTATTTCTCATCAATGATGCGGGTGATATCATCGCCCATCCTGACAGCACCCTCGTCGTTTCAGGGGGAAACTACATCACCGTCCCCATCGTGAAGATGATGATGAAGAGCAAGATAGACAACGGCCAGACACGGTACCTTGACGAGAACGGAATCCCCCATCTCGGCTCCTTCAAGAAGCTGGGCCTCTTCGGAGGCGGCGTCATCGCGACGGTCGAGGAGGAGAAGGCCTTTCAGGAGGTATACAACATTCAGCGGCGGAACCTCTACCTGATGGCAATCATGCTCACGGCGGCGGTTCTGGTGGTCTTCTTCTTCGGCCAGACCATTACCAATCCCATCATCAGGCTCGTCGGCGCAACGAAGCGGATCAAGGAGGGACAGTACCGGGTGGACATTCAGCCCAGCTCCAGGGATGAGATCGGCGATCTCACCAGCTCCTTCATCGAGATGGGAAAAGGGCTCGAGGAGCGCGAGAAGATAAAAACCGCCTTCGGCAAGTTCGTCAATCCGAACCTGGCCGAAGCGGTGCTCAGGGACGAGGTGAAGCTCGGCGGCGAGCGGAAGAATGTCGCGGTGCTCTTCTCCGATATCAGATCCTTCACCGAGCTCTCGGAGAGGATGCAGCCGGAAGAGGTTGTCGGGATGCTCAACGCTTACATGTCGCGCATGGTGGACTGCATCGACAGGGCGGGCGGCGTGGTCGACAAGTTCATCGGGGATGCCATCATGGCGATCTGGGGCGCGCCCATCTCCACGGATAATGACAGCGAGCGAGCCATCGACGGCGCCCTTCTGATGAGAAAGGTCATGATCGAATACAATACCACCAGGGGCAGCCCCAACCGGCCGAAGCTCAAGTTCGGCATCGGCATCAACACCGGCCCCGTGCTGGTGGGACAGATTGGCACCGAGAACAGAATGGAATACACCGTCATCGGTGATACGGTGAACCTGGCATCACGTATCGAGGCGCTGAACAAGCCCTTCGGCACCGATATCCTGATCAACGAGGACAGCTACGAGCTGGTTCGGGACATCTACACCGTTGAGGAGATGCCGTCGATACGGGTGAAGGGGAAGGAGAAGCCGCAGAAGATATTCGCAGTGCTGGGAAGGCTCGACGATCCGGAGCGACCGAAGTCACTGGATGATCTCAAGGAACTCTGGGGAGTCGACCTCCACGAATCTGTCCACCGGATGGATGATTTTGAGGACGAAGACCGCAAGTATGAAATTCTTGAGCACTAACGTCATCGCTGCAGGCATCGGATCTGCTGTTATCATCACCTTCGCCCTCCTCTTCTACGCAGACCTCTCGCGGAAGGTGGACATCTCCCGGACAGAACAGATCGGCACCATCACCTTCAAACGGGAGATCGCGCACCGTAAGTACGGCTCGCAGGTCGTCTGGGAAACGGTTGAACAGAATGCACCGGTCTTCAACAACGATTCCATTCGAACCGCCGAACTCTCCGAAGCGGTCATACACCTCAAGGATGGCACCGAGATCGCGCTCAATGAAAACAGCATGATATTCCTCTCCCTCACGCAGGAGGAGATCGACCTCCAGTTCACCCGCGGCGCGATAACGGCGAAGCGGGACGAGACAGGTGACGAGGGTGCCAGGAATCTGAACATCACCGCCATGGGGACAACGGTACTGCTCGAAAAGGGTGGACTGAATCTCATTCAGGCACAGGAGGATCTCAATCTGACCGTCACCAGGGGGCTTGCAAAGATAATCACCGGAGAGAAGGAACAGCTCGTCAAAAAGGATCAGAATGCCGTCGTCGCAAAGGATTCGAAGAATATAACCGTCGTGCCGCTCAATCTGAACCTCATCGCGCCGGACCCCAACAGCCACGTGGTAACGACATCCCGAACAGAGCGGATCTCCTTCTCCTGGGAGCCGCTCCCCGAGAAAGGGGTCGTCTCTTTTGAGCTTGCACGTGATAACTCCTTCAGCCAGCCTGTTGTGCGGAGGCAGGTTCCGGGTACGTCACTCTCCCTCTCACTGGGAGCCGGCATCTATTACTGGCGTTTGCAGGCTCGCGATAGAACGGGAAAGGTCGCGCAGAGTCAGACGAGGCGGATCAGCGTTGTCAGAGATGAACCGGCGCAACTCCTCTCGCCGAAAAATGGTGCGACCTTTCCCTTTGTCAGCATGCCTCCCATTATACCATTCACCTGGACGACAAGCGATACCGCATCGGGATATCAGCTCATCATCGCACGAGACCGGGAGTTCACGAATGTTGTGACGAAGGTGCGGACCCCTCTGAACCGCATCGCCGTCGATACACTTACAAGCGGGGTCTACTTCTGGAAGGTCGATCATCAGTACGGCATCAGTACACTCTCGCAAGCCCCATCGAGCAGGGTGTTTCGCCTGACGATAGAGAACAGGAGCACCTTCGAAGCGCCGGAACCGGTTTTCCCCTCTGATAACGAGAGCATAAGCAGGATCGTCCTCGAGCAACATCATGTCACCTTCACCTGGAAGAAGAATCCCGAGATCCCCGCAACACACTTCTTCCTCGCAGAGGATAAGAGCTTCAAGAATATTCTCTTCAGGGGGAAGAGCAGGGTTAATTTTATTAAATTCGATCAGAGCCTGCCGGAGGGCAGCTATTACTGGCGCGTTGCCGGCGAGCTCAGTGCCGGCACCATGACCAAACCGTCGGCACCGCGGAAGCTCAATGTCATCAGGACCGGCGACATCACCCTGACTCTGCCGGTGAACAACGCGATTCTCGCTGCGGGAGAAAGCGAGCGCTTCCCCACCGTTCGCTTCGCCTGGCAGAGAACCCCCCTCAGAGGAGAGTTTTATCTCCGCCTCTCCCGGGAAAACAACCTGTCAACCGCCTACAGAGAATACCGGGGCGAGGAGTATTCAACCAGCATCCCCGGAATTGAGCCGGGAACCTATTACTGGCAGGTTTCGCTCCGTGATGGATCAGGAGCCGTGCTCATGAAAAGCCCGGTTCAGAGCATACAGGTTCAGAAGAAATTACCACTCCCGATGATGGTTGAACCGCAGGACGGAAGTATTGTCAACATGAGCGAGAGAGATACGCTCTCCCTCAAATGGAGAGCGATCGAGGAGGCAACGCGGTACCGGATAACGCTGCATCAGGTGAAGGGAGGACAGTCATACCGGATTCTGGATGAGATTACGACCAGAACGGATTTCGCCCTCAGGGATCTGAGCAAGCTCGATGAGGGAAAATTCTACTGGACCCTTCAGGCGCAGGTGATGGAGGGGAGAACAAACCGTGTTGTCAACAAAAGCCCTGTTGTGCGATCCGATTTCGAAATTACCCTGGGTACATCGATGAAGTTCAAGCTGAAGCTTCCCGATACCATCTACCCCGAGTAGGATATATGAAAAAGCTTTTTTACATTGCGGCGATCATCGCTCTTCTCACGGCGGAGCTCACTGCCAATCAGGAACCGAAGGGGAAAAAAACATATCGCCTCAACTGGAATGAGATTGAAGGGGCGATTCGCTATCAGATTCAGATCGAGGACAGGGGAACGATCGTCCTGGACAAACAGGTTGACTCGAACAGCGCCACATTTGCCATTACGCCGGGGAAGTATCGAATACGGATAGGCGCCATCAACAAATTCCAAAAGGTGGGAAGCTGGTCGGCCTGGGAGGATATTACCGTTGCGGAGAGCGTATACTATGATCGGTTTTCACGGGGAAGGGACCTCCTCGGTCTCGGAATCAAGCTTTCAGCCGGCATATCCTATTTCCAGCTCCAACCGGAATGGAACGCTGTTTATCAGAATTCGTCAGCAGGCATCGCCGTGAATGTTGCATACCCGCTGGGACATCTCCCCCCCTTCAGCTCAATCGGCGTTCTGAGATATACGGGACTGGAGATAGAAACAAATCGCGTTACCTTTCCGGGAAAAGATGATCCGAACAGAATACAATCAGATCTCAGCAGCACTTTCACCGGTGGTAACATATATTTCATGACCAATCTGCAGCTCCCCGTAAACCTGCTCATACACGTCGGCACCGGAATTGTCTACACCCAGCAGGAATACGAGAAGCTTGACGGAAGCGGCAAAACAGCCGTGCTCACCTCCCGGGATCCATACTACAAGGTGGGGCTCTCCCTCGAATTCAGTCCCTTCCATTCGTATTTTCTGGATGGGGGTGTCGACTACTATCTCGTCAGATACCAGGATGAAGATCTTAAAAGCCTGCGATATTACTGCCTCGTCGGCGTCAGGCTGTAGCAGGAGATGCCTCGCCGGAACATATCCCATGCAGCGCATCCCGAAACTGCATATCGAAGGGAATATCTTATAGAGAGCGTTCAGGGGATTATCCACACCATTATCGTGCCCGCCATCAGCATCGATCTTACGGGCAAGCATCATTAATTTTTTTATTTTTTGTTGACATAAATAATCACACAAAAATGATTGAGGGAAGCTTGCGCATGCCAGCGCCCACAGGATGTGCGGAAAAAACGCTGGTCGGGGGGACAGCAGAGTGATGCTTTTTAAGTCCCCGTATATCAATACACATTATCATATCCCACGATAAAGAGGAGACTGTAGGTGAAACGGTCATTACTACTCATCTTCTTACCATTTATCCTATTTGCCTTCCTTTCATTCTTCGTTTTCCAGAAAGGCTGTGATTACGCCATGAGCAATCAAGCGGAAAAGCCTATCCCCTTCAGCCATAAAACGCATCTCACGCAGGGCTATGGCATTTCCGGCTGTGAAGATTGCCACGGCTACGACGAAAACGGGAGATTCAAGGGAATCCCCACGGTGGGTCAGTGCAGAGCATGCCACGATAAACCCATCTTTAAAGGCTACAAGGACAGCGATGTCCCCTGGGAATCCTACGCACGGCAGCCCGATCTGGTCTATTTCAGCCATATCGCTGTTACAAAAAACAACAAAGAGGCGCGGTGCAGCTCCTGCCACGGAGACAAGGAAAACGCCGTGGACGGGAGAAAGATCAAGGGGAAGATGCTCATGGGCGTCTGCATGGACTGCCATACGGCTTTGAAGATAAGCAATAAATGCGCTGTTTGTCACGATTAATAATTCACACACGAGAAAAATTAAAAGAGGAGTTGAGGAATCCATGAAGAAGATTGACAGAAGAGATTTCCTGAAGGTTGCCGGCGGCGCAGTTGTTGGTGGCGGTGCAGGGTTTGTTCTCTCTGGGGCTCCCTTTGATGCGTTTCAGTGGGTCGTTGAATGGACGCAGGATCAAGTTGTTCCCTCCCCCGGCGAGGAGCGCTTCATCACCGGTATCTGCCATGCCTGCCCGAATAAATGCGCCATCCGCGTCAGGATGATTGATGATAGAGCTGTCAAGATCGAAACCGAGAATAAAGGGTGTTCCATGGGGCAGGCTCTCGTGCAATGGTTCTATCATCCCGAGAGAGTAAAATACCCGCTCAAGCGTGTCGGGAAGAAGGGATCGGGAAAATTCGCTCCCGTCAAATGGGACGAAGCCATACAGGATATCACCACCTCTTTCAATAAGCTCAGAAAAGAGGGGAAAGCCGACTCGCTCGCAGCCATAACGAATCCGCACACGATGAGGAGCACCCTCCTCCTTGAAAGATTGCTCAGGGCTGCCGGAAGCCCGCACCTCTACACCGAATCGTGCATGTGCAACCTTTCGCGTGCTGCCGTGAAGCATCTCTATAATCTGGACGGGGCCCTGTGCTACGATCTCGAGAATGCAGATTATATTCTCAGCTTCAGCGCACGGCTCCTCGAAGGATGGGGACAGCCATACAGCATGCACAAAGCATTTCTCAACTGGAAGAAAACAGATGCAAAGCTGGTTCAGGTTGACACGCTCTGTTCCCGAACGGCCTCTCTGGCAAACGAGTGGATACCGCTCAAGCCGGGAACCGAGTTAACGCTGGCGCTCGGCATCGCCTATCATCTCCTCCGCAAGGGGAAAACCTCACGGGGAACCGGCTTTGCTGACTGGTCTCAGATGGTATTTAACTATTACACGCCCGACAATGTCTCGAAGATAACCGGCGTCCCCATCGAAACCATCAGCAGAATCGCAGGCGAGTTCGCGGAGGCAAAGAGACCGCTTGCCGTTGCGGGTCGCGGCGGAACGGGCATTTCATCATCTGCGGCTGAAATAATCGCCATCCAGACCCTCAATGATCTCGTTGAGAGCACCGGGAAAACGGGCGGCGTTTCCATCAAGCTGTTTTCCACCCTGGGTGATCCGCCCGCCGATGATATCGCGCGGGCATCGCTTGAAAAGGCCACCCGATCGAAAGGACTCGATGACTTTATTGCGAGCGAAATCGACCCGGGCATTCTCATCATAAATGAAGCAAACCCGGTGCACCGGAGCACGCACGGCAAAAAACTCGTCGAGAAGATGCAGCGCACCCCGCTGGTGATATCTCTTTCAACGCTCATCAATGATACCGCTCACTATTCAGACTACATACTTCCGACCCTTACCGCTCTCGAGCGAATCGGTGAAAGCGCACCGGTAACGCGCTCTCAATCGCTCTGCGCGGGGGAAATCATCCTGAAAATAGCAAGGGGAATCGAGGGAGTCGCTGATGCTTTTCCGTGGAGCAGCCGCGCGGAAATCGACTTCCCCGAAGAAGAGCTCATCACACCGCGAACAAGAGCCTACTCCGCAGATATCTTTAAAGAACATCTCAAACAGATATCAGCTCAGCAGGAACAGAAAGAGTATCCGCTCGCCCTGATACCCTTTGAGGTGCCAGCCATCGGTGACGGCGTCGGCCTCGCGTTTCCCTATGTGCTCAAGAGCATCGACGGCAAGATATTCTCATACGATAAGCTCTGGGTCCATATGCATCCGGAAACGGCGGAGAAGGATGGTCTCTCCGAGGGTTCAAAGATCGATCTCATCTCAAAGCGTGGAGAGATCGGCTCGGTGAGAGTTCACCTGACGAAGCTCGTTGCCCCCGGCGTGGTGGCAGTCCCCCTCGGATTCGGCCATACCAGTTACACCAAATACGGCAGTGATAAGGGAGTGAATCCAAAGGAGATAATGACCGCCGACATCGATCCGATATCTGGAACTGCCGACTGGTGGTTGACCAGGATACAAATCAGCTAAGGAGTTAGAGAACATGATGAAGAGAAAATGGGGAATGGCTATCGATCTGGATAAGTGTACCGGATGCGGTGCCTGTCAGATTGCATGTATGCAGGAGAACAACCTGCCCATTTTTGAAGATGACTCCGATATACTCAAACGGGTGACCTTTCTGGAACTCATGACCGTTACCAACGATACCGATGCGGACGCGAAGTACGGCGAGGTAAAAGTCGCCTACATCCCGAAGATGTGCCAGCAGTGCGAGGGTGATCCGGCCGAGCCGCGTCCTCCCTGTGTATCCGTATGCCTCGTTGCAGCAACCGATGTCGGTGACGACGGCGTCGTGAGCCAGATATGGTCCCGCTGCATCGGCTGCCGGTACTGCATGGCAGCATGCCCCTATCAGGCTCGCGTCTTCAACTGGTGGAAACCGCGCTTTGAGGGTGATTTCAAGCAGGGGCTTAATCCGGATGTCTCGATTGCATCCCGGGGAACGGTTGTCAAGTGCACCTTCTGCAGCCATATCTGGAAGCGGGAGCGGGATCGGCTCATCGCACAGGGGATTACCGACATCAATGCCGTTGAGTACACCCCGGCCTGTGTTGCCGCATGCCCGACCGGCGCCATCGTCTTCGGCGATCTCAACGATCCCCTTTCGGAAGTGTCACAGCTCGCAAAGGATCCGCGTGCCTTCAGACTGATGCACCCCATCGACGATAAGGATGAAAGCCGGAAGAAAGATATGCACCGGTATGGTCGATTCCCCAATCCGAAGGTATACTATCTCACCAGCCAGAGCTGGATCCGCGATCTGATGCGGTTTACCTAAACGCCGGTGGTAAAAGGAGAAATACCGTGATTAAGAAGATCATTGAATTCATTAAAAGCGAATTTTACAGCTACTCGAAGAATGTCAGAACTGCCATCATCATAATGCTCGCCATCGCGCTCTGCTTTGCGGCGAGCGCCCTCTGGATATTTTTATTCGGTCTCGGCTACACCGACATGAACAACAGGATGGTCTGGGCGGCATGGATTATCGGGGACTTCAGCCTCATCGTTCTCGGTGGCGGTGCTTTCTTCACCGGCTTTCTCTTCTATATATTCAGAAGGGACGAATTCAAGCCCATTATCTATAATGCGACGCTCATCGGCCTGCTCTGTTACCTCTTTACGTTTATCTTTCTTGCGCTCGACATCGGACAGCCGCTCAGGTTCTGGTTTGGCTATATCTACCCCAACTGGGGGCCTCATCTCCTGCCCTATTCGATGATGACCGAGGTTTTCTTCTGCATCACCTTTTATTTTATCATTCTCGTTATCGAATTCACTCCTACGGTCCTCGAGCATCCGCTCATCATAAAATACGCACCGATAAAGTGGACTGCGCACTATATGCACAAGCTCATGTGGATTTTCGCCGCCATCGGCACCTTCCTCTCCTTCTTCCATCAGGGATCGCTGGGCGGCATTTACGGGATGATGTATGCGAAGCCGGTCTGGTACCGACCGCATCTCTTCTTCCTCTTCGTCGCCTCGGCGCTGGCATCGGGTCCGGCGCTCACCGTGCTCGTCACCTGGTTCACCGGGAAGGTGATGAAGAAGGAGGTGGTTCCCTTCAAGACGCTGTCGAGCCTGGCGCGTGTTTCGGGATTCATGTTCATCATCTATTTCCTCTTCCGCGTTATTGACATCTACGTCGTTGCAACGAGGTACGCTCCTTCCTACGACAGAAATTACTGGGATTTCTGGGGGGGATATTACGGGCTCTGGACACTGGGAGTTGAGCTCATCCTCTGCCTTATTCCCACGCTCCTCTTCGTGGTGAGAAAATTCCGGGAGCAGGAGAAAACGCTCGTTATCGGCGTGGGGGCCGCCGTTGTCGCGGTGATCATGAACCGATTCAACGAAACCGTGCGCGGCTTCGCGGTACCCAATTTCCCCTGGGACGAGTTCATCGGGTATCTCCCGACCATACAGGAATTCTTCGTTTTCTTCGGCATTCCCGTCTGTATGGCGCTGGCGTATATGTTCTGCGTGAAGTATCTTCCTATATTCCCGAATCTCAAAAAGGATGAGGAGACTTCGTCAGAAGCATCATAAATAATTAAAAAGGCCGCCCCCTCACCAGGGACGGCCTTAAATTCACTTCCCTTCACACATCGAGCACAACCAGCGCCCGCCACTTCCTTCCGGTCCGTTCGACACTCAATCGGTGCATGGTAACCGCCTTGACATCAACGCTGAAAGCGTGTCGCTCGCGATCGATCCGCTCTCCGGCGAGCGTCCCGTGGAGCTGACAGGGCTCCCCCTCGACAATAATCAGGGAGGCCGGCTTCAACAGGAGAAATTCAGAATCCTTGTAAAAGATCAACTCCTGCAAAAAGTGATAGAGCAGGAGATCCCGCTCTGCGTGTTCGAGGATGATGGTTTTTCTGACCGCAGGCTGAACGCTCTCGGGATTTTCCAGCATCACCGAAAGCAGTGCCAGGGCAGCGGAGATAAAGAGCTCGTTCAGGGTATCACCGTACGCCCGAAAAGCGATATCCGCATGGGTGATATCATCGACTATCTCATAGCTGATTGCCATATCGATATGTCCAATACAACCGAGGTACGATGAAGACCTCCGGCGTACAGGGCGCTCATCCCTTGATGTTCCCCAGAGGCTCCAACCGGGCAACGGGAGTGCTCAATCCTGCCCGCTGCGTTGCATGCACCACCTCATCGATATCCTTGTAGGCAGCTCCCGCCTCCTCGGCGAGGCCGGAATACGATGCTGTCCGCACATAGATTCCGCGTTCTGCAAGCCGGCTCTGAAGCTCCCTGCCGTGAAACCGCTTCCTGGCCTGCTTTCTCGAGAGTGCCCGCCCGCTGCCATGGGCAGTGGTATAAAAGGCTTCCTCGCCCGAGGGTACGCCGGCAAGCAGATAGGATCCCGATTCCATGCTCCCACCGATAATAACCGGCTGACCGGTATCGCGATACCGTTCCGGCAGATCACGCATGCCCGGGCAAAAGGCCCGCGTCGCTCCCTTCCGGTGAATGAGAAGCTCCTGCTCCCTCCCGCCAAGGAGATGCCGCTCGAGCTTCGCCGTATTGTGACAGACATCGTATACGAGCCTGATGCCGAGATCCTCAGGGCTCCGCCTGAAGAGGGATGAAAAAACCTCTCTGACCCGATGCATGATGAGCTGCCGATTGAGAAAGGCAATATTGATCGCACAGTTCATCGCCTCGAAATAGGCCCGGCCGTCATCGGAATAGAAGGGCGCGCAGGCGAGCTCCCGGTCAGGCATGCTCAAGCCATACTTCGGCTGCATAACCGAGAGGAAGCGATTCAGGTAATCCGTTGCTATCTGATGACCGAAGCCCCGGCTTCCGGTATGAATCATCACCACGATCTGATCGTCCAGATGAATACCGAAGGCGCGGGCGCGCTTCTCGTCAAAGATGTTTTCCCGTCGCGCAACCTGTATCTCGAGGAAGTGATTGCCCGAGCCGAGCGTTCCGATCTGATTCTTCCCCCGTTCACGCGCCTTCTCGGACACGGAGCGGGGATCCGCCCCGGAGATGCAGCCAAACTCCTCGATGCACTCGAGATCCTCCTTCACCCCGTAGCCGTTTTCAACAGCCCATCGCGCCCCCTTCACCATGGCCTCATCCATTTTGTTCCGGCTCAGCTTCAACATCCCTCCGGACCCGACGCCAGCAGGCACCCTGCTGAACAGCGCATCAATCAGTTCCTGGAGATGCGGCCTGATCTCGTCAAGCGTGAGCGCGGTCGAGACGAGGCGAATACCGCAGTTAATGTCGAAACCGATACCTCCCGGCGAAATGACACCCTTCTCCGGATTGATAGCAGCGACCCCCCCGATGGGGAATCCATATCCGGAATGTCCATCCGGCATGCAGAGCGCATATCGCTGAATGCCGGGGAGCATTGCAACATTGGTTATCTGATCGAAGACCGCATCATCCATCTTCTCCAGCAGCGGCCGCGTCGCATAAATGCGTGCAGGAACCAGCATCCCCCGCTTATACTCCTTCGGGACCTCATAGAGATAGTCATGTATTTTCTTCACTTCTTTCAGTTGCATTGGCAAATACCCGTGACTTATCAAGATAATCAAGAGCGTCCCATTTGTCAAGATATGATGGAGCCTGGCAGGGCGGCTCGAACTCTATACGGTTCTCGTCATCTTCACACCGGCCTTCTGGAGAAGATGAGCACCGGCATCGGTGATGCAGAACCGTATTCACGGGTCGCGGAGATTCAGAGGTGAAAGGGGTAACGGGAGTGCCGCACCGTGCGCCGGGAGAGAACCCGCGGCCCGGCAGCTTCAGGAGTATGCTCTCTACTGAACGATCTTCAGGTCATGTCCGCAGGTGCCGCAGATCCCCTTCTCAAGCTGCCTGATGCGGATCTGATAACCGCTTCTCGATATGACTACCGTTTTGCATTCGGGACAGATGGTATCGCTCCTTCCGTAACTGCCCGATATGTTCCCGCAGTAAACATAGTTGAGCTTCTTAATCGCTTCATCATATACCTGCAGCATGAAATCGACATCAGTGGCAGGTGCATCGTACCGGTAGCTCGGGTAGTACCGTGAGATATGCCAGGGAATATTGACGTCAAGAGAAGCGATCCAGTTGATGATATCCCGCATCTCCGCCATGTCGTCATTCATACCGGTCACGATGAGGGTGGTCAGCTCGAGGTGACATCCCCTCCGGTGGACTTCCTCGATGGTTTTCAGTACCGGTTCGAGGGCACCTTTCTGAAACCGCTTATAGGTATCATCCCGGAAGGACTTGAGATCGATATTCATCGCATCGGCATATTCGAGAAGCTCGGCGAGCGGCTCCTGATTGATGAAGCCGTTCGTCACGAACACATTCTTCATGCCCCTGTCCCGGGCGAGCCGGCAGCAGTCATACACGTACTCGAACCAGATCATCGGCTCGGAATAGGTATAGGCAATACCCACCGATCCCTTTCGGGAGGCGGTCTGTACAATATCCTCGGGTGCGTAGTACGAGGTGCTTACCGACAGTTCCTGGGAGATATGCCAGTTCTGGCAGTACAGGCATTGGAAATTGCAGCCCTTCGTGCCGATGGAGAGGATGCTGCTCCCCGGATAGAAGTGGTAGAGCGGCTTCTTCTCTATGGGATCCATTGAAACGGCAGTTACCTCGCCGTAGATGGTTGAGACGAGCTTCCCGTCCTTATGCACACGAACGCCGCACTGCCCCGGTTTTCCCTCGCGAATGATACAGGCATGGGGACAGAGCAGACACTGCACCTGCCGGTCATCGATGACGCGATAGTATTTTGCCTCTACATCCATGGTGAGATACAATCAGGAAACGGTTTCAGCTACAGCCGTCTCCTCGCGTGACACTGCTTCATCGGGTTTTATCATCTCGCAGTTGCCCTCAAAAACGACTCCATCCGCTATCTTCAACTTTGCCGTGCGGATATTGCCGTACAGTTTTCCACCGGTGTGTATCTCCAGCCTGCTTACGGCTTCGACATTTCCGCGAACAACCCCTTTTATGATAACGGTATGCGCGCGGATATTCGCCTTGACCGTCGCCTCCTCGCCAACCACGAGATATCCCGCTGACGATATCTCGCCCTCAAAAGAACCGTCAATCTGCAGTGATTTCTTGAAAACCAGATCTCCGTGGAACTCCGTATCCTTCCCGAAAACCGTCGATATCATCCCAAATTCATATACCGGATTCTTATTAACCTGAATTATTTTCTTCGTCATAGAATTCTCATCCATAGCCTTTACTTCGTCGTCATAATAAAGACCCCGTCCCAATCATCGGGTGGCGGAGTCTCCCTGTACAGTTTCGCCCGTTCCAGGTAAACATTGGACGGGCCATCGTCAGGATCGATTTTCAGAGCCTTCTCAAACGCCTGCATAGCCTCATCCCATTTCCGCTGCTTGTAGGCAGCGAGCCCGAGATTATAGTACTTGAGAAGCTCCTCTTTCTCCTTGGTAATCATAACGCCTCCACTCATCTAGCAATTTCATCTATTTCCGGCACGGGAGGGAACATTCCGAGAACAGCTCCTTCCACAGATTCAATAGGTCCGCGCAATCAAGAAATGCGATAAGTCCAGAATTATGTTCTTGAACGGAGAAGCGGGGAAATAATCGAGATACGACATCGACCGCTCCATATACTCCCGTGCAACGTCAACACAGTACTCCAGCGAGCCCGAATCGATTATCTGTTGCCGAATTGTTTCCCACTTCTCCCGATCCGGCTTTCGGGCATGGGCACGGTACATTTCACGCTCCTTCTCCCCGGAAAGCTCGAGCAGGTGCAGGAAGGGGAGCGTTATCTTGCCGTCAAGGAAATCGTTCCCCCCCTCCTTGCCGATGGTCTCCCGATCATCAACGATATCAAGCGTATCGTCGATGATCTGAAAGGCATAGCCGAGATTCAAGCCGAACTGTGAGAGTATTTCACACTCATCATCCGGCAGCTTGGCCTTCACGCCGGCTATCCTGGCACAGGCCGAGAAGAAACGGGCCGTTTTTAAATTGATAATGGTAAAATAGTGATCTTTATTGATGGCATCGATACCGGAATACTGAATCTGATAGAGCTCTCCTTTGACCATCTCACAGGTCGCTGCAATCAGCTCCGGAAAGAGATCCATTCTCTCCTGACCGACAGCCACCTGCAACGCTTTCGTATACATGTAATCGCCCATGAGAACGGCAATCTTATTCCCCCACTTCCGCGACAGGGTAACCTCGCCTCTCCGGAGGAACGAGTGATCAATGATATCATCATGGACGAGCGTTGCTGCATGCACTATCTCGGCAGCCGCAGCGATCTCAGGGATATCATCGGGGACTTCCGATTTCAAACCGCTGCAGAGAATTATCAGCGATGCCCGGATCTTCTTGCCGCCGCGAGCGAAGAGATGTGCTGCACATTTGTCAATAAGGGGAATCCCCGTCTTGAGCTTCTCCGCAATGATCCCGTCAACAGCTTTGAGATATGAATCTATCGGCCGTAAAATATCTTTCAGCGCAACTCCGGTTTTCTCCTGCTCAATCATGAAAAGCCGTTCTCTCTATACCATCCGATTAATTGCCGCTCAATCAAAGGTCGTTAAACACTCTCTCTGAGACTCGAATATCTCAAAAACCTTGTCAAGCATTGTTGTTTGAAAAAGTTTCAACAAATTCTCATTCATGATCACCAGCTTTATGTCACCGTCTTTATCCTTTATCTTCCGCTTTATGGCAACCATTACCCCCAGGGCGGAACTGCACAGATGTTTAACATTGATCAGATCAATGCAGATGTTCCGCCTCTCGTTCTTAATGAGCCCCTCCAGTGTCGATTCCAGCTCTTCAGAGGCTTCCTGATCAATTTTCCCCTTCAGCACGATTATATCAATAGTATCATCTGATATTACTTTCATTGCTCTTCATGTCCTCATTTTATTTTTTGGGCATACGAAAAACCTTCTCTTCCCTGTAAAACCGATAAAATAACACTGTTTTTACTGTATTGCCCGCCCGGAGCGACACGATGCCGTGCCTGCCGGCGTGCACGGGATGTGCAGAAGAACGCCGGCCACAGAGCACAATAAAAACGAAGTTTTCATAAGCGCCCCTCGCCTTCCCGGCGGGCTTACACCGCAGACTCCGGGATACCGATACCACGCGGATTAAGAAATCCGATAGTATATCGCAGAAATCGCGAAAAATGGAGTATACGGAGGCCTTTGGAAGAGATAGTACAGGAATACACTATAATTTCAAGCTTTTTCTTGAAGATGGAGGGAACATTGCACTGTTTTTCTGCACACAGCGCCCGACCGGCATCGCCGCTGCTGATGGCACCGGCGTATCCGCACGGCGCTTACGACCGTGCGATACCTTCGCGGTGGGCTGATTCTCCCTCCGTAGGGCGGAGCGGCTGTATCAGCCGTTATTTTGAGAGCCGATTCCCCCCGATGTTCCGGAAAGATGAAATCCCTGCGCCCGGGCAATAGTAAGCGTATACACCTCCCGGCTCCCGTGCGCCCTGAGAATCCTGGCGCATTCATTGATGGTGGCGCCGGTCGTAAATACATCATCGACGAGGAGGATGCGCGATGGGGCAACCGGCCGTCGCATCTCATATCTTCCCAGTATATTCAAGAACCGCTCATGATAGCGGAGCTCTCTCTGGGGTCGAGCGCCGGGTCGCTCTCTCAGGAGAATTCGATAGCGTTTGCCCGATCTCCTTGCTATCGACCGGGCAATGAGCTCCGACTGATTATATCCCCTCTTCCACTTCTTCCGGCGACTCGTGGGAACAGCACTGACGACGTCAAAGGGGAGGTTCCGTTTCCCCAGCTCATCAGCCGCCAGAATGCTCAGGTGATGATACAGCCTCCTCCTCCGATGGAACTTGTAACTATGGAGGATCTCGCGCATGACGGCTGAATATTCGGCAAGGATTATATTTCGTTCAGGATACCACGCCCGATCAGCACAGACAGTGCACCTCCCCTCCACGAGCACGCCGGAGCAGAACGTACACCCCCCGGAAACCCTTTCGATGCCGCTCAGGCATGAAGAGCAGAGACAGTGATCAAAATACGATATGCTCTTTCCGCAAACAACACAGTGCGAGGGGAACAGCGTATCCAGAAGTATCCTGAGAAGCCCCTCCATTCTCCCGCCCCCTTTCCCGGACGGGCCCGGTTCGATCGGGCTCACCTTACTCTGCACGGTATCTCGTCGGATCGGGGATGCCCGCCTCGGCAAATCCCGCTTTTCGTATTACGCAGCTATCACATCTCCCGCAGGAGAGTCCCTCCCCGGAAGGATTATAGCAGCTGAGCGTCATCCCGTAATCGACGCCGAGTTCGGTGCCGAGCGTGATTATCTCGCTCTTCTTCATCATGATGAGCGGCGCCCGTATCCGGATCCTGTTCCCCGTCACACCGGATTTCGTTCCCAGATTGGCCATCTGCTCAAAAGCCTCGATGAAGGCGGGTCTGCAATCGGGATAGCCGCTGTAATCAACACAATTCGCCCCGATGAAGATATCCCGGGCGGCGATGTTTTCAGCATAGGAGAGCGCATAGGACAGAAAGAGTATATTCCTTCCGGGGACATAGGTGACCGGAATATCCGACGGGTCGGAGATCTCCTTCTGCGGTATCTCTTCCGGAGAACCCTTTATGAGCGCCGAGGAGGAAAAGATGAGCGAAGGGAGATTGATGATGATATGTCTGCTGACCTGAAAGGAGTCTGCCAGGCGGCGTGCTGCACGTATCTCCATATGGTGCCGCTGATTGTAGAAAAATGACAGAGCATATACGTCATAACCCGCATCACGCGCGACCGCACATGTCGTTGCGGAATCGATACCGCCACTCAATAATACAACAGCTTTCATGTCGTGCATATAGAGAGAACGAATACGACGGGCAGACTAATCGGTTTTTTTTCTGGTGCCCTTCGGAAAAAATTCATAGGGCATAACGCCGTATACTTTCTTAAAATTCTTCCCGTGCTTACACATATTGCAACTGGTCCATATGAGCCCCTCGGTTACAGTGCTGATGATATCCAGCGCTTTGGTCGCCTCATCGTATAAAACGCTGTGTCGGTCAAATTGAATCTCATTGATCTTTCTCAGCTTGAGAAAAGCACACTGTCTGCACTTTTCAGCCGATTCTCTTATTTCGTCGGTAATCAGCGGCATACGTCTTCTCCCTCCGGCAATTTCCCCTTACCTATACCATTGTACCTCCCGCCAGCAAAAAATCCAGCATAATTTCTGATGCAATCCGAACGAATTCCCCGACGGGGGGCTCCCCTGTCGGGGGCGACGGCGCTGCTACAGATGCTTATAGAGGATAAGATTGATGAGACGGGCGATGAAGTACGCTCCGGAGATGAGAAAAAAGGGCATGGTGAACATGAAAAGCACGACCTCTATCGGTTTTACCACCGACGTGTGCAACACCTTCTTACCGAAGAAGTTGAAATGATAATGAGCGGGATCCTTCGAGCGCCGGTAAACGACGACAAATATCGATATCTTGATAACAAGCATAATCATCATAATGACGCCTGAGAAAATCCAGAAAACAACTTTTAGGTCTACATCGTGAATCATGGCTGGCCAAGAGAGCGCTATTATAATTAAACCCAGTGCCGCTATGGTATTGCTCACCGTAGTCAGGAGGAAGCGCCTGAGATCCCTCCTCTCATTTCTCAGAATATATTGAACCAGAAATAAGATATGGAAAAAAAATGAAATCTGAAGAGCAAGGAACAGTATCTTTACTATCATCAGTTCGCTGTGGTAAAAAGGTATTATGTGTTACTTACACGTGTCGCACCTCGATATGAACAGTATTTATGACTTCCTCCACTGAACGGGGATTCTCTTCCCCATCTGTCCGCCCCCACGGGAACAGTCTCTCCGAAAAAACCACGGAGTGAAACGGCATTTCTGCATATGCAGGTTCGGCGTTAATAATAAAACAAAAGACGCCAAAATTCAATAAAAAGAAATTGAAGGAGGATAAATTATTCCCGGCACTGCAGGATGGATCAGTAAATAAATTTTTTCATTCTGATGTTAATCAATATGCCGATTGAAATCATCGAGAGAGCCAGATTTGAACCGCCATATGAAACGAAAACAAGGGGCAAGCCGGTGACCGGCATAATACCAACGCCCATGCCGATATTGATAAAAATATGAAAGAAGAAAAGGGCAACGATACCGCTCGCCAGCAGCGCACCGAATTTATCCTTCGATTCCAGGGCTATCTGAATGCCGCGCAGAACAATTATCGAGAGAAAAGCAATCACTATCAGAGCACCGATAAATCCCCACTCCTCCGCCACAACCGAGAAGATGAAATCGGAACTCTTCTCCGGCAGGAATCCCAGCTGTGACTGGCTCCCCTTGAGAAACCCCTTCCCGAAAAATCCGCCGGAACCGATGGCAATCTTGGACTGAATAACATTATAGCCGGAGCCGTGCGGGTCGAGATCGGGGTTCAGGAAGACGAGAATCCTCTTCTTCTGATACTCTTTGAGCAGATTCTGTATCAGAATCGAGAAGAAGAGACCGAGCGAAAGGACAATTGAGGGTATGTACAGCTTCCGATATATTTTTTTTATCAAGAAGAAGTGGAGCGCATAGGTTGCAATGGCAATGATAAAGAGCACCCCGGATACTATCAACAGGAGATCAGCATCCTGAAAAAAGTCAAGGATGATATTCGAGCTCTCGGCGCCGACCCATTCTCGATACGTCAGAATAATGGGAACCACCAGGGCTATGGTCGCGATGCTGATAATCGCGACGAGGTGGGAAACATCCGCACCGCCGACGAAGAGCATCGTGAAGAGAACCGGAATGAGGACAAAGGCCGTCCCGAAATCGGGCTGCATGATTATCACCAGAACAGGAACGATGGTGAGTATCGAGGGGATGAGAAGCTCTCTGAGATTCCTGACATCCCGTTCCCGTATCTCGAGATACTTGGCGATAATAATGACCAGCGCCAGCTTCATAAACTCGGATGGCTGTATCGAAAAAAATCCGAAGTCGATCCACGCACGGGTGTTTCTGATAGGCGTGCCGAAAATGGTGGTCAGGATCAAGAGCACGAGAATGAAGAGATAGATATGAAGCGAGTAGTCGCCGAGCACCTTGTAGTTTACAAAAGAGACGGCAATCATCACAATGAAACTGATAATAAACCAGATGATCTGTTTTTTATAGAGACCGCTGTTGATCTTGTCAATGGGATCGAATCCGGAGCTGTATATCATGAGTATGCCGATGAAAACCAGTATGGTTGCCGTAACAACGAGAAGATAGTCAATCCTGTAGACTTCATGTCTTCCGAACATCAGAAGTAACCCCGCTTCAGCAACTGAGCAAATATTCTCTCGGCGACCGGTACGGCAGTTGCCGCTCCGGCAACACCGTACTCAACGAGCACGGCAACGGCAATCATGTCTTCAACGGGCCCCTCATAGGGAGCATATCCGATAAACCAGCCATGCTGGGTGTACTTATCCATCCGCGAGGAGCGCGTCTGGGCGGTTCCGGTTTTCCCGGCAATGGGCACCTTTAAATAGGCTAACCGGCCACCGGTTCCCCCCTTCACCATAAGCCGCATGCCGTTCTTCACCGTGTCCAGGGTGAGCGGCGAGAGCGGAATCTCCTTGATCTTCTCCGGCTCGACCGTTCGAATGAGCTTGTTGTCCCGGGTGCGTATCTCCTTGACGAGATGAGGCTTATAGATGACCCCATTATTGACAATACCGCAGAGAAAACACGCCAGACCAATCGGCGTAACAGTAATAAATCCCTGTCCGATTGAGAGGTTGATGGTGTCACCGTCATACCACGACTGGCCGAAGGTCTTGAGCTTCCACTTCTTTGAAGGTACGAAGCCCGAAATCTCACCGGGGAGATCGATGCCCATCTTCTCCCCCAGGCCAAAATACCGCGCATACTTGAGAATGATGGTCGGCCCTATCTTATATCCCAGTTGATAAAAGTATACGCAGCACGATTTTGCAATAGCCCACTCCAGATTGAGCGAGCCGTGGGCTTCATAGTCATAGAATTCCTTGTCGATATATCCCTTGAGAACATACTTGCCCGAACAGTAGAGCGTGTTCTCCGGTCTCCACCGCTCCTCCTCCAGCGCCGCAATGGCGGTATTCAGTTTAAAGGTCGAGGCGGGAGGGTAGCGCGACTGAATGGCCCTGTTCAGAAAGGGGCGCTGCGTATCGGAATTGAGCTGCTCAACGATTTCACTGTTATTCTTCGAGATTATGAGATTCGGATCAAAATCAGGTTTGCTCAGCAGGCTGATTATCTCGCCGGTCGAAGGCTTTATGACGATAACGGCACCGCTCCTGTCAACCATCGCTTCATGGGCAACCTTCTGTATCTCATAATCGAGTGTCAGGATGAGATTGCTCCCTGCGACCGGATGGAGCCCGATCTCCTCCCCTTCGGTGCGGTTTCGCACATCGACTATCCTCCTGACAAAGCCATCAACGCCTCTCAGTATGGCGTCATACTCCTTCTCAAGTCCCGCCTTCCCGATCTTCTGATAGCGCTTGTAGCCGAACTTCTTGAACTCCCGGTACTCCTCCTTGCTGATACTTCCTATATAGCCGATGGCATGGGCGAACATCTCCTTGAAATTGTATACGCGAACGGTCGCATCCTCCCATTCGATATTGGGGAATTTATCCTCATGCGTCGCAATCTTGATAATGGAGTCAAAATCGACATCTTCCTGAATAATGATCCGTTCCCAGGGATTTCCCTTGCGAACGTCTTCAATCACCGTCTGAGGGGAAAAGTCGGTAAACCGTGCAAGGAGATTCAGCGTTTCCGGGAGATCGCCGTTTTTCCTGAAATTTGCCGGAATGGTGGTGATATTAAAGGATGGCCTGTTGGAGACAATGACGACATTTCTGCTCCCCTCTCTGAAATTTCTATCGTACATCTCACCCCGCGGTGCGGGGATGGGAACATAGTTCTCCATGTTCATTCTTGATTTTGTCTGGTACTCCTTGCCCCTGACCAGCTGCAGATTGATCAGCTGCACAACGAGGATAAAGATAATCAGGGAGACACAGGCAAAGAAGAAGTACATGCGCTTCCTGAAGGACTCCAGCATCTTGGTTCGGAGCGATGTCGTCAGCATGTCACGATCCCTCCCGGGAGAGCTCCTTCTCAAATATTCTGTCGAAGAGAAGGAACAGCGGTGGCGCGAGTATCGCATTGTAGAAGGATTCGGGAAAAATAATACTCGCGACGGCAGCGATTGACGCCTCATGAAAAATGTATCCGAGAAAGAGGGTAATAACTCCCTTGGCAAGAGAGGAGAGGAACAGGAGCAGCGAAATGGTCAGAATATGCTCCTTGAGAATCGACCTCCCGAACATGCCGACGGCAAAACCGAGAACCACTTTGGGGAAGGTGAGAAATCCGAGCGGAGAGTTGGAGATTGCATCATGCAGCAGGCCGCCGATAAATCCTGTTACCTCGCCGTAAAAGGATCCAAAGCTATAGGAAAAATATACGATGGCAATGAAGAGGAGATCGGGTTTTACCCCTCCGATTCGCAGAACATCGAAAGAGGTATGCCCCTGGATGAGCAGAGATGCTATTACTATTGCGCCGGTAAATACATAGGTGACAATCATGATCTTCCCACACTTCTCAGGATGTGCCAGCACCCCCCGCCCCCGCTGAGGATACGATGGTATTCAGTTATACTGAAACGGAACAGGAATGTACGATTCAAGGATATTCCTCCTGTTCCTCAAGTAATTTCAGAAATGCCTCATCGGGCTCTTTCTTGATTACAAAAACCTCCTCAATCTGATTGTAATCGATAAATGGCTTTACCAGCGCGCGCTGGAATGCGCTCGATTCCATGATTCGCGCCTTGATGACCTTCCCCACCAGAAGCCCCTGCGGAAATATGCCCCCCTGTCCGGAGGTCACAATCGTGTCACCAAACTTCATTATCGCCGATTTGCTCACGTAATCCATGACACAGAGATGCGAGTTTGACGCATATCCCCTGAGAAGACCGGGGTATCGACTCTCCTGGAGCATGACGCCGAGCTTCATGTCACTGGAAATAATCGGGAGGATTCGGGAGATGCTCGATCTGACTTCGATCACCTTCCCCACGATAACCTTGTTCCCGGCAGAGAAGGCGACAACCGGCATATTGACCTTCAGCCCGTCACTGGAACCTCTGTTGATGATAATCGTCCTGAACCAGTTGTCCGGGTCTTTTGATATAATGCTTGCCGAAACCGATTCGTGCACGATTAACTCTTTCAGATTGAGAATCGCCCGCAATCGCTTATTCTCATTCTTTATCTCATAGAGCTCCTCGGTCATCTCCTCGTATTTCCGGAGCTTCGCCTGTGTCTTCTGCAACTCGTCCCGCACATCGCTCAACTCCGTGAAACCGGCCCAGAGCATGTGAATGCCCTTCTGCAACGAATGGTATCCCTTCTGGAAGGGCATCAGGAAGAGACTCCCGATGCCTTCAAAGGAGACGCTGAAGGTCGAGGACTGAACGGCAAGAGAGATAATGCAAAAGAGGGTAAAGGTGATAAAAGCGATAATGGTTCTATTTCGAAATAGGAATTCAAGCATGGCTTATGAATACGATCCCCGGTCTCTTTCCCCCCACCGGGGAGCAGCGCGGTTTTCCTCTATTTGAGGTTAGCACGATAGAGATGCTTCAGCTCTTCAAGAAATTTCCCCGCACCGAGCACAACACAGGTGAGAGGATTCTCAGCTCTGATAACGGGTACCCCTGTTTCTTTGCTGATGTATTTATCCAGTCCCTTCAGAAGAGAGCCGCCGCCGGTCATGACAATACCGCGCTCAACGATATCAGCCGCGAGCTCAGGTGGCGTTTTCTCAAGGGCATGTTTGATAGCGTCAAGAATCTGATCAACAGGCTCTTTCAGCGCTTTCCGTATCTCCGATGAATCTATCTCGAGCGTTCGGGGAAGACCGGAGATAGCGTCCCGGCCCTTGAGCCCCATCGATTCGACCTTCTTGTCGGGAAAGATGTTGCCAATTCTGAATTTAACATCTTCCGCCATACGCTCGCCGATGACCAGATTGTACTGTGTTCTCATATACTTGATGATTGCTTCGTCAAACTCATCGCCGGCAACCCGAATGGAATCGGCGATAACCATACCGCCGAGCGATATAATCGCGATCTCGCTCGTTCCGCCGCCAACATCAAGCACCATATGGCCGGCGGGCTCATGAATGGGAATATTCGCTCCTATCGCAGCAGCGAGCGCCTCCTCGATGAGAAATATCTCCCGCGCGCCGGCCTGCTCCGCCGATTCCCGCACCGCCCGTTTTTCAACTTCGGTAATGCCCGAGGGAACACCGATGACAACCCGCGGTCGAACGAGCGTTTTTCTCTTGTGAACCTTGGTGATGAAATAGCGAATCATCTTCTCGACCGTCTCGAAGTCGGCAATAACGCCATCCTTCATCGGCCGTATGGCGACAATATCACCGGGCGTCCGTCCGAGCATTCTCTTTGCTTCATGACCCACCGCAAGCACCTTGCCGGTGCTCGTTTGAACCGCAACAACCGACGGCTCGCTGAGAACAATCCCCTGCCCCTTGACATGAACCAGCGTATTCGCCGTTCCGAGATCAATACCCATGTCATTGGAAAACATCCCATAAATTGAATCAAAGATCATACAGTCACACCTCTACAAGCTTCATCCGCTCCGGGTCATCTTCTCCGGAAACCATATGGAGACTCTCCGCACGTGAACACGCCCTTCGCACTCTTCAGAAAAGAAGAACTATCTCTCTGATTTAAAAGTGATTTAAAAACCGGACAGGGCATTCCTCCCCTGCATCTGAACGAAAACCAGCACGCGCTCTCTCATTCTTGTTATGTCCAATTATTCAAACATTAAGATTTGTCAAGTCATTATCGTTTCATTTAAGGGCACTTCCCGAAACGCCGTTTCCGGCGTCGCCCCCGTGGACCAACATATAGGATACAACCCTTTTCATTTCAATTGTTTTATTGGATGAAAAGGATTTTTTGAGGTGCCCTTGCAACAATTCCCCTTCCCTGCTCATTCACCAGGTCAAAGAGTCTCGATCCGATCGGAGGAGGCAGGGGGATCCTCTCGGTGCCGCATCATGCTCGCGAAAAGAACCCTTCACCTCGCAGGAGCACACGCGCGTCCGAAAAGGATACCATGCTCTAATTTATTATCGTATAAAAAAAGGCGAAAATTTAAATGATTATATTCCGGGAAAAGGAGCGTGCGGTCAACTACATCATCCCGAGGAGCTTCCTCACTTCTGCGTTGTTACTATCAGAAGCCAGCACCTCACTCCATATAGCCCGTGCGCGAGTTTTATCGCCAAGCGCCGAATAATTTTTCCCAATCCAGATCTTCAACTCGTTATCACGCTCATCGATGGCAAGCGCCCGGCTGAAATGAGAGAGTGACTCCGTATAGAGCGATTGATTGTAAAAGATCTTTCCCAGCCTGATATGCGCGAGCTTCATGATGGCATTATCTGACGTCTTATCCAGAACCTGCCTGTACTCCATTATCGCGACGGTATACCGCTGCGCGAGCATGTTCGCGGCGGCCATGAAGAGCATTCCCTCGATGCTTTCAGTCACGTGACCATGCGCCTTCATGACGGAAATCCCTTTATCGATCGAGCCGTTGAGAATATGCATCAATCCGTAAAATCGAACACTCTCCGTATCCGATCGAATCTCCTCGACCGCAACATCCTGTATCTGGCGGACAATATCGGCAACCGGATAGTAGTCGAGGTAGTAAAAGGCCTTCGCAAGAATAACCCGATAATTCGAGTCAATCTCATCCCGTGAAAGCGCAATTCCCTTCCTGATATTCTTAACGGCGTGATGGAGCTCGTCTTTTGCATCCGCGGGTATTCGATAGCTCCGATCATATATGATCAGCTCCGAAAAGGTATCCTTGATAAGGGTTTTCGCCAGGAGAAAGTGCACCCTGCCGGCGAGCAGATATGCCTCTTCGCTTAATCGATTATCTTCGATATAATCTCTGCATATTCCGGTGAGCTCCCGGTATTCGCTCTCCCTGCGGTCACGCTGAAGGCTGCTGACGGTGTCGATCTTCTGTACCAGCTTATTATAGGTGAACTTCCAGAAGAGGAGATAGCTTCGATGCTGATACCCGAGATACCCCGTGAAGGAGATGAGCGCAATCAACAGGAACACCCTGCTTGCTTTCTTACTCCTGTTCCGCGACTTGTATCGGTCATACATGGTATCCGGTTCTCCTTAGATAATCCTGATAACTCTTTTTTATCTCAGACTGAACGGCTGCGCCCTCATGGAAGATGAACAGCCTCACCACATCGCTCCCCCTGAGGAAAAGAGCGATGAAGTTGTCACCGACTTTCAAATCCTTGATCCGGTGATAATCGAATCTGAAGAACTTCTTCCCGATATAGAAGTTGATACCCTCTTTCGCTAACTCGATATCTCCCTTCCCGATCCGCTTTATCTTCCGATACTCCTTCAGCGTCGGATCAATGGTATTCTCGCTTCGCTCATAATCGATAATGCGCGAGGAATCCTCATAGAGAACCGAATAGCGCCGCTCCGCCTGCGGCTCATAATCGAGATCGAGCTCTTCATGCTCCTCCGCAACCGGGGCGGGAGCCTCCGGCTCTTCGGGGGGAGCCGCCTCTTCGATGATAGTATCCAGGCTCTGTTCCGCTGATATCTCATCGGGGAGCGTTTTCCTGGCGGCATACGGCTCATCGGACGGGATACGCTCCTCCTCCGCTTCCGATTCCGCGAAGAGGCTTTCTCGTAACGATTCCGCCTCGGGCATTCCCCGCTCTTCGGAAACCCCGGGAGCGCCTTCGCGCCGCGCCTCCCGCTTCGGAACACGCTGCAGCAGGGGGAGTGACTGATGACGGGCTGCCGAAACCGTCTGTTTCGAAGTCATGAGGGAATAGATGATCAGGAATAGACCGGCAGCAATCAACAACACCGAGAAGTAAAAAATCATTTCTGTTTGTTCTTCCTATAAGGGATACCGCATCATATTCTGTATCGATCAAAAAAACTATCGTGTCAAGGATTTTTCATGCGGTAACGGAGGTCGCTGCTCTCATGACCGGTGCTCGCCGGCGATTCTCCAGAGACCGGCCTTGAGATAGGGGTTGCGGGTGTACCTGAAATCATCCGATTCGTGCTCGAGAAAAACGAGGTTCCAGTCCCTCGGATGCCACGCGCGGTACTGGGATTCAGAAACGGAACGGGTATTTATCGAGCTTAAAACATACCGCTCCGCGACCGGGGCAAGCAGCTCAAGATACTTCCGATAGTCACGAAGGACCGAAAAGTATCGTTTCTTGTTCCGGGAAAAGGTGGGCGGATCAAAGATGATCATCGAGAAGCGCTTCTCCTTCCGCCGAAAGGTTCGAATCCACTGCAGGGCGTCTCCCCGTATAAAATCCCGGTCATCGCACGCAATCCCGTTGAGGTGATAATTGCGCACCGCTCTCCGGAGCGCGGATTGCGACAGATCGACATTAATAACCCGCGGGATGCCATTGAGAGCAGCATGAACCGAGAAGAGTGCCGTGTAACTGAAAAGATTGAGCATGGCGGAGCATTCGCGATAAGAGGAGAGTATCCTGTTCCGTACCGCTCTCATATCGAGGAAAACGCCCGTATTCTGTCCCGCTTCCAGATCGACCAGCGCTTTCATGCCGTTCTGCATCACGAAATAATCGGCGGGCGGAAATTCCCCTTCGATACATCTGCTTCGGGCGCCGGCGCTTTTCAGTGTATCCCGCTCCCCGCTTCGATTCTTCAGCAGAATTCCCCGTATCGTGCACGGGAGGGAGCCGCTCATTCCGACAACCGCATGGAGAACAGCCTCATCCCTGAAGAGATCGGAAGAGAAGAGCTGAACGAGAAGGTACTCGCCGTATCGATCGAGGGTGAGTCCGGCAAAGCCGTCTCCCTCGGCATTGAAAAGCCGAAAACAGTTGGTTTCAGGATCATCAAAGAGCATCCCCCGCCGTTCGACTGCCCTTTTCAACAAGTCGTCTAATTTCATGGTGACAGCGTATTTTAAAGAAATGAACGTTTTCAATTTGTCATCGCGAGGAGCACCGCGACGAAGCAATCTCTATTCACATAACCGATCTTCACCATGAACAGAGATTCCTCGCTGCATGCCTGACGGCGAGCAGGCGTTCGGAATGACAGCACACAAACTTCAGAGCGAAAATATCAAAATGCCTGATGCCTGTCCCGTAACTGTGCAATGATGTCGATGAATCGCACTATTCTCCGCTCCAGCTCCTCGAAATCGCCCTTCTCCAGCAGGCTCCTCTCGATGATCGAGGACATTCCGCAGCAGATAACTTCGGGGATGCTGAGAAACTGAGTGATGTTACTCTCCGTGATGCCGCCAGTAGGAATGACATGGAAGCCACGTTTCCGAAAGGGAGCAATGATGGACTTGAGATAGGAGGCTCCACCGATGGCCGCAGCCGGAAAGAACTTCACGAGATCACTACCCGCTTCAAGCGCTCTGAAAAGCTCCGTCGGCGTCGCAATTCCCGGGATATACGGAATCTGCAGCGTTGATGCATGCTCGAAGAGATCGTTGCTCCAGCAGGGCGAAACGGCAAAATCGACACCTCTCTCCGATACGGCATCGAGCTCTTCGCGCGAGAGAACAGTGCCGCATCCGAGACAGAGCTCCGGGAAACGCCTTCGAACCGCATCGATGCAGGTGAGCGCGGAATCCGTTCTCAGGGTAATCTCAACAGCGGTGATATCGTGTTTGAGGAGAAGCTCCGTTGCTTTCAGCGCAGCGGTGATATCGGTGAAAACTGCAATGGGAATGATTCTGCTCTCTGCAAAAAACCCTTTCAGCTTCAGAAAGACAGTCTCGGATAACATAGCTCAACCTGATTGCCATCCGGGTCGAGGAAAATAACGGACTTTCCATTCCTCAGATTTTCAGGTCCAAATACAATTTCAATATCGTTCTCTTTCAACTCTTCCACTGCATCATCGAAATCGACTTCATCTATATAGAAGCTTATGTGATTCTTTGTATCCGGAACATTTCGGTAACCATCAACCTCGTACAGTCCGATAAGAATTTCCCCGACCTTCATGAACGCGTGATTGGCCGTGCTGTACTGCTCAACAACCTCAAAATCGAAAAGATCCTGATAAAACTTAATTGATCGCTCAAGGTCCGAGACCGTTAATCCCAGGTGATCGATGTCTTCGATAACAATCATGATATACAATCTCCAGTATATTTTGCTCAGTGAGAACTCGAGTATCACTTTTAACAGAGAATAAATGCGTTCCCCCGCTCTCGAGGGGGCACGGAGCAAACCTCCCATGCCGTGAACAAGGAACAATTAAAGATAATTATACCACTTCGTATCTGTCAATCACTATACAAAAAACGTTCATAAAAATGGCAACCACCCCGGACAGCAGTGCCCGTTCACTCGACCGTTACGCTCTTTGCCAGATTTCTCGGTTGATCCACGTTGCAGCCACGCTTGACCGCGATATGATAGGCCAGCAGCTGCAGCGGGATAACGGTAAGGAGCGGCGAAACCATCTTCTTCACCGCCGGCACATGTATAAGGTGCTCTGAAAATTTACGTATCTCATCATCCCCCTCGTACGCGATGGTGACGATTTTGCCGTTGCGGGCTCTGACCTCCTCCATATTGCTTATCACCTTCTGATACACCTCGTCCTGCGGAGCAATGAAGACCACGGGCATGTTCTCGTCAATGAGGGCGATGGGGCCGTGCTTCATCTCCGCGGCGGGATAGCCCTCAGCGTGAATATAGGATATCTCCTTGAGCTTGAGCGCTCCCTCGAGCGCAACGGGAAACTGCACCCCTCTCCCGAGATAGAGGAAATTCCTGTCGTTCTTATATTCATTTGCGATCTCGCAGATGTACCCGCTCTGGTTCAGAATCGATACTACTTTTTCCGGTATCCCGAGAAGCTCCTCGAGATAGCCCCTCCCCTCCTCGGCGGTCATATCTCTCATCCTGGCGAGAAGTATGGTGAGCAGGATCAGGACCGTTATCTGCGAGGTGAAGGCCTTCGTCGATGCGACGCCAATCTCGTGACCGGCGTGTATGTATACCCCTCCGTCACTCTCCCGCGCGATGGTACTGCCCACCACATTCGTAATACCGAGCACCTTTACTCCCCGCGTCCGCGCCTCCCTGAGCGCAGCGAGCGTATCGGCCGTCTCCCCCGATTGACTGATGACGATGACGAGATCTCCCTTCTTCAGAATGGGTCTCCGGTACCTGAACTCCGAGGCATACTCAACCTCAACGGGGATGCGGGCATATTCCTCTATCAGATACTCGCCGATCAATCCCGCATGCCAGGAGGTGCCACAGGCTATAAAGATTACCCGGTTGATGGAGCTCAGCTCCTCATTGGTCAACCGGAGACCGTCGAGCCGGACAGTGCCGCTCTCGAGAAGAATCCTCCCCCGAAAGGCGTTCCTGATGGTTTCCGGCTGCTCGAAGATCTCCTTGAGCATGAAACATTCAAATCCCTGCTTCTCAATTGAATCGATGTCCCAGTCGATATCCTCAATTTCCTTATGAATATTATTCCGCGCGAGATCGTACGTTCTGAATCCATCCCGGTTCACCTCGATCAGCTCATTATCCTCAAGATATATGACCCGTCGGGTGTGCTCGACAACGGCACTGGCATCCGATGAAACAATCATCTCATCATCGCCAACACCGAGAATGAGCGGGCTTCCGTTTCTCGCTGCAATGATCGTGTCGGGCTCTTTCCGGGAGATGACGATTAAACCATAGGTCCCCTCCAGCTTGGCAACGGTCTTCATCACCGAATCGAGCAGGGAATTTTTCTGATAGTAATATTCGATCAGATGGACAATAACCTCGGAATCGGTGTCGCTGACAATTCTATGGCCGTGACCGATAAGCATCTTCTTTATGGCCGCAAAGTTTTCAATAATGCCGTTATGAACAATGGCAATTTCGCCGTGACAATCGACATGCGGATGCGCATTCTGATCATTCGGAACGCCATGGGTCGCCCACCGCGTATGCCCGATTCCGGTGTGATAATTCTTCAGTTTTTTAAAATCGACACGGGCGCCGAGATCGGATATCTTCCCCTTGCACTTCTCCACATAGAGCGAGCCGTCAATAAGCGCCAATCCCGCAGAATCGTACCCACGATACTCCAGCCGCCTCAATCCGTTGATAACCACTTCAGCCGCGTTCTTGCTCCCTATATAACCGATAACGCCACACATAGTACATCTCCTTTACGTCAAAAACAAAACTCGACCGCTCTGTGACCTCCGCATAACCATTTGTATATTCCTTTCGGCAGGTACAAACCGAATCGGAGAGGCTCCTTCTCTCCCCGGTAACCCCCTCTCGTAAAAAAGCTGTCCGCGGTAATCTGTTGAGAGAAGGTATAAGTCGGTGATTGTATTATTCTTGTCCAAATAATTCAATCTTTTTTCTCATTATTTTCCCCGTATCCAGTCACACGGGAGATGCCTGTGATATTTTAAAGAATATCTCATTGCGGGGGTGATGATGATAATTCCTCCAGGCGAATATTCTTCAGGTGCAGGATAACCCTTTTCCCCCATTCATCATCCGCAATTCGAAAGCGCACAATCCGCCCCCGGACTGCCAATAACCTCCGCGAGCGCCACCACCTCTTGAGAGCCTGTATATCATCCCCGATAATACGCTTGACACCCGCAACATCAATGTCACCGGTGATTTCGAGCCACCTCCCGTATGAGAGCGTGCAGCGCACCTCCCGGCGATAGATGCTCTCCGGCGAAATGAGAAGGTAAGTATAATCGGTCATAATCTCCTCGCCGATCTTATCCACCAGATAATAGTACAATACCCTGCGATAATAGGGCCCTTTCCCGAAAACATTCTCGCCCCATTCCGCATGCAGCCGCCGGAGCTCAAGAAAATTCTGCACCGCCTCCTCATCGGATGAGCGAGCAGAAAC
The DNA here is from genome assembly GCA_964652955.1 of uncultured Leptospirales bacterium. Lineage (GTDB taxonomy): Bacteria > Spirochaetota > UBA4802 > UBA4802 > JAKQUI01 > CAZZCF01. The sequence continues at coordinate 7,774 of CAZZCF010000019.1, read as the reverse complement.
CGTGAACGCTCCGAGGACTATGAAAGCGAGAAAGAGCACGGAAAACGGAATCCGGATTGCTCCTCTATACATGGTATCTTTCGAGCGCTTCATGTGAGCCTCTTCGGCACCCCTCTTCATCTCCCTGCCCGGTATCTTCAAACGACAATACCCGATTATTGCACTATACCGGTCCCGCTTCAAGCGAAATAACGGGATTCGCAATGACGTGATGATACAACAGCCATCACGAGAAACACCCTCCCGGCGATCGGGATGCATGTATGTAAAGAATCATTCCATGCCGCCAGTATCTCTATCGGCGTGTGGAGAGGAGTTGTTCTGAATTAAAATGGGAACTCGAAACCGGAGCACGGTGAAAGAGCACAACTCTCCAGAAGAACCCCTCCGGGAAAACGAAACCGCGAGAGCAACAGCACAACACCCGCGGAGATGAAGAAGCAGCTGCGATGAAGCTATGGGATAGTAACATCCCCCACCCCGAGCGGAGTGGGGGATTACTCTCTACACCTCGATTATCGCATCAGATGGACATACTTCCATACATGTTCCGCACTCGGTGCATTCATCCTGGTTTATTTCATATTTATCCTTGCCCTCTTTTATCGCTTCAACCGGGCACTCTTCTGCACAGGTTCCGCACATAGTACATTCATCCGTTATCTTATACGCCATAGCTTCCTCCTTTAAAAAATGTTGTCAGAAAATATCAGAGACCTCTAAATTGTCAATTTAAAAAAAATCATTTAAAGTTGCATTTCACCGGTAACTCCCGGGAGCGTACGGTGTCAGATTACCGTATCGCCGAAGCGGAGCACGTTCCGGTGCCCCCGGCGATAATTCATCGCATGTCGGGGAAATCGCAGTTTTTTTATTTGACAATACCGATAGACAGCACAACACTGTTGCGCGTTATTCTGTCCTGAGGCAAAAGAGGAAACATGGCAAGAGGGAACAAATCGATACTGCTGGCGGCACTCTCGCTCGTCGTTTTCGCCGCGCTCTCGTGCAACGACAGCTCGAGTGGCAGCGACGATGAGGCAGGCTTCGTATACACTCCCGGATCGCTGAGCACCTTTACGACCGAGATTACTTCCAACGACCTCGATCGGGCTGGAACCCCTCACGACTGCTCATCCGGTCAGTGCTATTGCGTTCTCCTTCAGGGGCTCGTGAGCGAAACCGAATATCTGGCTATAGCCGTGAGCGACGATCCCACGGATACCGATGCATTCAACCTGAAGATATATTTCCCCTCGAGCACGGTTGCGGGCACCTACGTTTTCGACGCGAACAGCAATATCACCGTAAAAGTTACTGAAAGTGGTGTAATATATAAATTCGGAAATGGAAGCGGTTCCGTTGTCGGCGATGTTACCATAACCGTTACCCTGCAGGAAGAGACCGATACGTATAAAACATACCGTATTACCTTCGACAAAGCGATAACTCTCGACAACGGCGGTGGGAACCTCACCGTCACGGAGATAATTGCGCTCTCCATGACGGAAACGGAATAGCTTCAGCTTCCATTCAATCACGACACCGCATCCACGGCTGTTGCGAAAATCCTAATCCGGTGTCATATCGATACCATACGAACCGTTCTCATGTTGCCGGGCATTTACCGTTGAAGCGAGAAATGAACACAGGTATCATCAACTCCTCATCATGCTCAACAGAGAGCAGGCCTGTGCAGGCGGTGATATTCCACCATTTATGAGAAACATTATTCTCCCCGGAGCATCAAATACCATGAGCGTGCATCATCGGATGAACATGAAGATTGCGAGAGGGAACGCACGGCGAATGAGAAAGCTCATTATTCTGACGCTTATCACCGTAACGCCGATCTCGATCGAGGGCGCGATACAAAAAAAAGTGCACCGGGACGGAACGATCGAATACTACAACGCACAATCCGTTTCGAAGAGGCACGCGAAAAGGGGGAAATTCTCATTTCGGAGCCCCTACAATCACCTCATTGAAACGATAGCGAAGCGCGAAGGGGTCGATTCCTATCTTGTCAAGTGCGTGGTCAAGGTGGAATCAGATTTCAAAGCGGATGCGATATCGGTTGCCGGCGCCATGGGGTTGATGCAGATCATGCAGCACATTGCTCGATACTACAAAGTGCACGACCCGCTCGATCCGGAGGAGAACCTGAAAACCGGCATCAGGCATCTCAAGTCACTGCTCGTGTATTTCAACAACGACATCCCCCTCGCCCTGGCGGCCTATCACGCGGGTCTGGGACGGGTGAAGAAGCATATGCGCGTCCCGCCGATTAAATCCACCATTCGGTATGTCAACAGGGTGATGTACTATTATACCGGGAGGAGCAATCGCGAGATAGAACAGAAAGTGAAACGGCTCTACAAGCGGATCCGGCGCGACGGCACCATCGTCATACACGATTGAGGAAGCGACAGCACGACGTCACGGACCATCGCTCCGGCAGGCAGTCATCCCTTCGATGAGAGGCAACGCTCCTATGTACAATTTGCGGATCAATGTAAGTACCGGTTTTTAGAGGTGCCCATAATTTACTTGACATGCAGCATACTTTCGATAGTATCTTTTGAACATTCCGCTCCCGCATATGCTCATGCGGGATGATACAATCTCGGCTCAGGAGGAACCATGAAAAGAGTCCTTATAGCATTTATCGCGCTCGCGATGGTGTTTCCATCGGCCTGTAAAAAGGCGGAGGAGCAAAAAGAGGAGGGTCCCATTGCGAAGAAATACGCCAAGTACCGGATCAATGTGCAGAAAGACAGGGACCTCAAGGTATGGCTCGCCACCCTCGAGAAGGGCGAGGCAGTTGATCTGCTCAGCGAAGAGAAATTCATCACCGAGAAGAGACAGGAAATCGACCTCGCAAAAGTACGCCTTGCCGATGATAAAGAGGGATTCATCGATGCGAAACATCTTGCCGACAAGCCCATCGTTTTCATAAAGGAGACACCCGTCTTTGTGCGCCCCACACCCGGAAGCAAGGTCTATGTAAAGCTTCCTGCCGGGACGATCGGTTTCATCATCAATGAGAAGGGAAACTGGGTGCAGGTTTACGTCGGCAAAATGGAGGGGAAATGGATAACCCAGCAGTGGGTCGAGGGCGGTTATACCTCCGATACGAATACGCTCCTGGAGGCGAAGGATCTCGAGGTTGCCCTCCAGCTGATTAAAAAGGAAGATACGCTCGAAAAGGGCAAAGAGAAGCTGAAAGAGCTTTCGGAAGGGACGAGCGAAATTGCGGCCATCGCGCGACAGAAGCTCGAAGAGCTGGAGGCAGTAAAGAATAAGGAGACCGAGGAGGGCGGGTATACCGACCTGTCGAAGGAGGAGGATCTCCGCGGAGATGATCCGGAAGAGAAAAAGGAGGTCGGTCCGTAGCAGTCGCCCGGGAAGATCCTCTTTCCCGGTTTCAATTGCAGCGAAGCCACATCACGGATCCTTTACGGGCTGTTCCCACGAGAGCGTGGCGAAGAGCCCTCTGTTTCTCATTACTCGATATATTTTTCCCGTTCCTTCCGCACCGATATGGCGCCGTAATCGTTCAGCTCCCGCATGACGGTGATGATGGCATCGCGGGCTTCGTGAATCTCTGATATACGGAGGGGGCCCATCGTGTCAATGTCCGTCAGGATATCGGTTGCGCGATTGCGGCTCACATTCCTGAGAATCTTGAACCGTATCTCATCACCGGCGCCCTTGAGCGCCCGGGCGATAATCTGATCATCCTTTATCTCATCGATGAGTATTCTGATCTCCTCATTGGTCAGGTTGACAATATTCTCGAAGGTGAATATCTTGTCGCGTATCTCCTCGGCTATCGACGGCATGGTCTTCTCGAAGTGGCTCATGAGCATCTTCTCCTGCTCGCCGGTCATGTGATTGAGAATCGAGACGAGGGTATCGACGCCACCGGCGATCTCGTACTTGCCGGATGACTTCAGGTGCTCGTACTTTTTCCGTATGACCCGGGCGATTTCCAGCACCGCTTCCGGGGAGGTCTTCTCCATCTTTGCCAGGCGCTTCGCAACCTCACGGGCGACCGACGATGCGAGAGATTTCAGAATCTCAGCCGACTTGCTCGAAGGGAGGTGCGCGAGCGTTACGGCAATGGTCTGCGGATGCTCATTCTGCAAAAAGGAGATCAGTATCTCCGAATCGATCTCATTGAGGAACTCAAATCCCCGCTCGAGATCCTTTCTGGTGAGCCTGCTGAACACATCGCGGGCCTTCTCTTCGCCGATTGCCGCAACGAGCATATCCCGCGCCACCGCATCACCGCCAAAGATGGCGCCCTTTCTCTTCTTCAAGTCGATGAGGAACTCGCCGATGAGATCCTCTTTATCCTCAACGGTCAGTGATTCTATCTTCGCAATCTCCTCGGTAACCCGCTTGATACTCTCCTGATCCAGATACTTGATTATCTCAGAGGCGATATCAGGCCCGAGAGCGATGAGCAGCGCCGCAGCTCTCTCCGGACCGGTCATCTCGAATATCGACTTCATTCACCTTCCTCTGATTGCGCTTTCTTCTGCGATCTGCCGGTCGGATGAATGACCGGCACCGGACAGACCTCCGCGCAGCGATAGCAGTTGATACACAGATCATAATCGATTACCGCGACAAAGTTATCCACGGTGATTGCGGTTTCAATGTCAGGATTATCCGCGAAGACCTCCATGCACGCCTTCACGCAGCGCTTGCAGCCGATACAGCCGACCGTGCACCCCTTCTTCATCACGGAGGCCTTCTCCTCGTTCTTGCACATGACATAGACATCGAACCGCTCATCGATGAGCTCGATAATTCCCCGCGGACACGCTTCAACGCAATTGCCGCATCCGGTACACCGCTCCGTATCGACGACGGGGAGGCCAATCTCATTGAAATGAATTGCATCGAAGGGACAGGAACGTATGCAATCACCGAGACCGAGACACCCGTACTGACAGATCTTAAATCCGTCCATAACCTGCTGTGCAGCGGTACAGCTCTTCGGTCCGGTATAGATAAAGCGAGTCCCGGTTATAACAATGCCGCCCTGACAGTGCACGCGCGCCTTGCGGGACACGGGCGCTTCCGCCTCGATACCCATGATATCTGCGATCTTTTTTACCGTCTCGCCGCTCGTTGCCGGGCAGAGCGTAATCGGTGCGCCCCCTTCGACAATCAGCCGCGCATAGCCCGCGCATCCGGGCTGCCCGCAGGCGCCGCAGTTTGCATTGGGGAGGAGCGCGAGTATCTTCTCGAAGCGGGGATCTCTCTCCACTTTCAACTTCAGCTTTGCCAGCGAAAGGATGAGGCCGAATACCATGCCGATAGCGGTAATGCTTATAATCGAGTATGGGGATGGGAATATGAAATCAAACATGCCGATACCTTTTCTCCGTGAGTATCTCCTAAGAGGGCGCTCATTCTCTCTTTCTGCTGTATACCCTATTGTATGCTAAAAAATTATCAATAATAATTTTCACCGTGATGAGCATTTTCAGAAAACTGAGCGATGCCCCAAAACCGTCAGTGCTCCATAATCTGAAAAATCTCAATTATTCGGAAAATCCTCGAATGAGAGGCAATTATATGAATATATTGATCATTCACCTCTCAAGCTGCAAATAATTTTGTCCACGGTGACACGATTTCGCACATGCCGGTGTGCACATGATATGCGAGAAAAGCCGGCCAGGGGGACAACACAGCAAGGAACCTCTGAAAAATTCACGATTAATTTCGTTTCGTTATATGATGGCAAAATATCGAGGGGCCGTGTCTCCGATTACACTGAAGCCACGTGGCATTCACTCTCCTCTTTGTTTGATGATTAACATATTATTCCTGTGCCGTGCACGGACGGAAATTATAAAAAATTTACCCCTCCCACTTGACGATTTTGAAAATTATTATTATATTATAATTGAAACTGGCACTCAATAGACTAGAGTGCTAACAAAACCTGAGGAGAGGAGGTAGACCAATGAAATGGGGATTGGCGAAACGAGATAGAAACCCTGATACCGCCTATAGCGACTTCAGAAAGGATATTGACAGGGTTTTTGACGATTTTTTCAGCTTAAAGCCTTCATCACTCTTCGATTCCGAATGGCTCCCGAGTTTTGATGTCGATGAGGACGATAAAGCGATTCACATCAGGGCCGAGCTTCCCGGGATTGATGAAAAGGACCTGAAAGTCAATCTCGAGAACAATATTCTCACCATATCGGGTGAAAAGAAGGATGAGCGGACAGAAGAGGACAAGGACAAGAGAACCGTCGTTTCCGAGAGAAAATTCGGCTCCTTCAGCAGATCGCTATCGGTTCCGGAGGGTATCAAAGCTGAAAAGATCAGGGCGAAATTCAAAGATGGCGTGCTGAGCATCGAAGTTCCCAAGGATGAAGCGGTACAGGCCAAGAAGATCAAGATTGATGTCAAGTAAAGGAGCAGGGAGGTGCAACTATGTACACAACGTATAATCTCTTCAATGACGTGCTCAACCTGAGGGATGTTTTTGATGACTTCTTCAGGAGAGTGCCGAGCAGGGCTTCCAGGAGAGTTGAATTTCCCTACGTGAATCTCTACGAGAAGGGCGACGAAATTGTCATCAAGGCCATACTGCCCTGCGTCAAGTCCGAAGATATCAACGTACAGCTCATTGACAGCGGGCTGGTCATCGAAGGGGAGCGGAAAATCGACTATGCCGACAGTCCCTATATACGAAAAGAGCGTGACTTCGGCAAGTTCAAGAAGTCAATCAGACTTCCGTACGATGTCGACAGCAACAGGATCAGCGCGACCCTTAAGGACGGGATTATGACGATAAAGCTCGCCAAGAGCGAGGCAGCAAAGCCCAAGAAGATTGAAATCAAGTAAGATTAACGAAGGAGGGAGCGCTATGACAACCGAGGTAACCAAAATTAAAAGAGATGCATACGATCAGGACGAGAATGTCATTGTTCCGCCGGTTGACATATACGAAAATGAAAACGAGTACGTGATTAAAGCTGATATGCCGGGCGTGAAAAAGGAAAACATCGACATAACCATCGACAATAATGAACTCAGCATAAGCGGCAGCGTTGCCGACGAGGAGAAGAGCAGGGAGAATATCAAGTACAGTGAGTTTGCGCTGTACAACTTTTTCAGATCTTTCAATATCGGAAATGATATCGACAGCGGTAAAGTCACCGCAAACGTATGTGACGGCGTGTTGACGCTCACCCTTCCGAAAAGGGAAGAGGTAAAGCCGAAGAAAATTGAAATCACGGCGGAATAATAGAGGTCCACATTATTGGCGGAGCCGTTCTCAGCTGTAAAGAGACGGCTCTTTTTTTATGCTCCGCGCCCCCTTCCCTCTCGTTGCACCGACATCGACCCGTTTTGTATACTGAAATGCCTTTATCCCGCCAGAAGCTGCTTCACCCCTTTGCGGCCGGTGCAGTCGGGTCAATGCCGGCAGTGAAAAACCGGCAAAGTTGCCGCATAATCACAAAAAAAATAGTATCATGAAAATTGAATATTTTAATAAATCATTGACAGAAATATTTTTCAAATAATCATGACTACTGGAACCTTGCTCGCTTCACCGGATGCAGGTTTCTGAAGCATGTTTTTTATCTCTTTCATACGTGCAGATAAGTGCACAGTACATTTCCCAGACGTTTTAAATCTATTAGATCTATCACACAAACCACAACATAATTGAGACTCGCTATGGCAGATAAAATTAAAATCATACTACCACTCATTATCATACTTGCATTAG
>CAZZCF010000018.1:6980-43957 GCA_964652955.1 uncultured Leptospirales bacterium | reverse complement strand
AAACCAGTATTTACAATTTGTGGATCAATGTAAATACCGGTTTTTAGAGGTGCCCAAAAATGCTTTAAGGAACCATACGGCCTCATCCCTTGATGTGCAAATTTACAGGAGGGGGGCGAAAGGTCCTCGAAAAGATTATTAATCAACCGATTTTTCCCGAATGCTCAGACAGACCGTGAATTGATATGATGCACACTTTCTTCTTGCACAAATCAACTCGCCATTGCTTCGGATTTTTCAGGCAAATTACCGCAACAAACCGGGTAATTCTCTATCACCGCGAGATACTTACAATCAACATCTCCGCTGTAGTTCAGCAGTGTTCGTTTTTTACCTGATGGTTTGGAGAAGAGATATTTTTAGCACCAGTGGATGATACACTGCTATATAACGGTGTTTACCGTGTCAACCCTTTTTTTCGGCTGGAGGGAAATTGAAAAATTTCTCAGAAAAATAGTTGACATGAGATATATATAGCTGAGATACGTTACGTTCAAAGAGGGTGGATCGTAAGTCTGTAACCGAGAAAAACCTGAACGCATCTATCGCACCCCCGTGGATGCGATTGTCATTTCGATGACCTCGTCGTTCAAGGGAGCATCGGTTTACTGATCCTCATGTTCAGTTCACTGTTGTTCAGCAGTGCAGGGAACGGCGGGGTTACCTTCCACCGGTTAAAATTACAACAAAATTCTGTTCCCCGTCGTGATGTCGGGGGATGATGTGATGGGTTCCGAGATGAGGAAGCGCTCATCTCTATCCCGGGAGGCACGTGAAAGGGTGCGCGGAGGACTCCCTTCGGGCAGAGCCCTGTGACGTGTCCTCCTAGGTAGCGGGGCTGTTGCCGTAATAATGCGTCGCACAACATGTGCTCCGATAAGAATGAATTATCTCGCCGGTAGATATAACGGCGAGTTCAGGAAAACCGTAGAGATATTTTATACGAGGAGGAAGTGATGGCCGGTAAGAAAAAAGTTAAGGAAGCGAAGATCGCAAGCAGGAACGGAAACGGAATGGAAACCAGGAAAACCGTGCTTCGCGTGTATCATGTACAGAAGCCGAACGGACAGTGGGTTGTTCGGAAGAAGTTCGTCAGCGAAGGTGAGCTCTAGAAGAGACATGCGCTCCGGTTGCGCCTCCCGGTGAACGATGATGGTCCATCGGGAGGGGCGCCATCGCGAATCAATACGCGTGCTGGATGTGGTTGCGAATCATAATATATCCTGGTGCGTTTTCGAGGAGCAGGGCGCTTTTAAAGTTAACGGATATTTTAACTTCAACTGAATCCGGCAGCGATTTCGTTGTTATATCCACAAGAGATGATATGATTTCAGGAGCGATTTCGCAGCGCGTCAGGTTAATCGTTAAAACCGGTGATTCATCACCGGCAGTATCAGCCCCGCGCTGAAGGGTCTTCCGTATGTAATCGGCAATCTCCTTCTGATTTCCCGTCGACCAGCTCCCAAGCACATATGTTTCATTCAGAGGGAGGACCCGGTAAATGCCCTCGGCTTTAACTTCTTTTTCAACGCCGTTGACCATGATGATCGAGTCGCCAGTCCTCATCACGACGGTGCATGTATCTCCCTTTGCCCGTTCCCGTATCTTTATCCGTGATGATTGTGGCACAGCGGGTGATTCCTCTTGAGCTATTGAAGCACCCTCCTGGGCGGTGAGCCCTAATCTCTTTTCTATGAATTCCGAGAGGCGCTGCGCTATTGCCCTGTGCGGTAATCTCCTTGATATCGTCTTAATGGCAAAAGACCGGTGAAAGCGCTCAGGCTGCTTTTTAAAATCTTCAATCAGTCTGTTTACGGAATCATTTTGTGAGCTGAGAAAGTCCAGTATGGCAGTCGGCTCCGTTTCATAGGCCGGTGCTTCACCCTTCACCTCTTCCGAATGAATCAGGACAATATTCGCGCGAGCTCTTTCACCGTATGTTTTCTGCATGATAATAAAGGAGATCAGAAAGGTGCGAAGGAGCTTTCGCATGTCGGGCTCGAATGATGAGTCGGATCCGAGATTGGCTTTTTCATCTATAATGAGTATATCCGGCGGTCCGCACTCATTCACAAAACGGGAAAACGCTTTCCTCAAAAAAACCGTGTTTCCGGTTTGAGCGATTCCCTTTTTAATCGCGGAGAGTGAGTGAAGGCTTTCATAGTGGCTGACAATATCGATGGAATACCTGTCCAATGCAGCCCTGATGGCCGGCATTATCTCTTTAAATGCGGTGATAACAATCGCTCTTTTTCTTTCAGGGCCTTTTTCTGCCATCGCTGTTTATGTCTTATTTATTCTTGCATTAATTCCATTCTATCATACGGTAATGGTAAAGAACAATTTTCTGGAAATGATTTTTTTATACTATAGCATCTCCGGGTACCGGTGAGGTGATCGTGTTCCAACCATGTTCATTTCACCGGGAATCGCTGTTGTATTCTGTTGAGTCGGATTAACCTATCATTAAAAAAATCTTGCTCTAATTCCATCAATTCTGGTAACTTGTATAGGGAAAGGGTATTCCTGCCATGGTCCACGTATGCCGTAATCTGTGCAAACCGGGAGTTTTATTGCCGATACTTCACCAATAACTCGAAAGAGGTCAATTGAATCATCCGTTAGGCTGTTTTATAACGAAAGGAATAATCGTATTGTGATTTCTGGTACTATAATTGCTCTCTGTTCCTGGAGACTTGTTGAAAAAAGCTCTCTTCACCGTTCGAGGAATCGGAATCCGTTTAAGAACGGTTACACGGTATCTTACCGGGAGACCGGGGGCCGAAGCACTCGATTTATTTTCGCATAGTAACACTCAGCTTAGTATTGAATTAACAGGCGGGAAAGTACGATATTATCGGTGTGGAATAGTATGAACACTTCAGCTCAAAATCGGAAACAGAAGAAGCTTCTATTCGAGTTTTATCCAATCGATGCGATTGAAGGGAGATCGGCTCGCCTTCCCGAGAGTAAAATCAACGCACTGTTGAATAATGGCGTGCGGACGGTATTTATTGTATCCTCGGAAGCTGTAGAACGCGATTCTTATATACGATTGGTTCACGAGTATCGGAATGCTGGTTTTCTGGTCAGGAATGTTCATATCGAGCGGCTTGATAACGCCTCTCTTCATTCGGTGAGAAACGCTGTCAAAGAGATACGCCGATGTTTTGCCGAGGGAAGTTGTTTTTTCGTCTCATATGGGAGAAGCTATGTCGGGGTGATAATAACCTGCTTCCTCATTTATACCGGCAGAAGTGTCAATGAAGCGATCGATATGGTCAGCGCCATTAACGGGAATTTATTGGGAAATGATGAGGAGAGACGATTCGTTGACCTCTTTCAGCAATACCTCGGGGTCGGTCAGAAACTGAAAGCGGAATCGGAACCGCTTGCCGGAGAAGCGGTGCTCAAGGAGACTCCCGGTCCCTCAGCGCTTTCGCCCGCGGATACATATGTCGATTCACGGGTGGTGAAGGATGCGATACCGGGTATTGATGGAAAACAGAGAGTATCGGTCAGGAAGGAGGGAGCTGCAGAGAAGATAGAAATTGCGGCTCCGCGCGAGAGGAAACCTGTTGAGGCACCTGTCGAGGAAAAAGCAGCCGAGGGTGAAGAAGCGCGTGATGAAGCGATCAGGACGGACTTTGTCGAAGAGGAGTTTTTTGACATTGCCGGGGAGATAGTTCAGGAGGAGATTCTCCCCGAGGAGGAAATCGAAGGGGAATTAACCGAAGAGGTGCACTCAGCTTCGCCCCTTCCGGCAGCCGAACCTCCCATACGAAAAGAGTCAGAACAAATCTCGGCCGTAAAGGAAGAGATCATTCTGGATGATGAGCCGCCCTCTGAAGAGCGTGTGGTGCAGTTCCCCTCTGAACGCCATGATACCGTAGACGATCAGGGAGAGACGGCGGAAGTATCGGTTGTAAAAGGAGAAGCGCAGGGGAGAGCGGCTGTTGCGGTGGCCGAGCCCGGCACTTCGGGTCCCTTCTATACGTCGCTGCGGTTTAAACTCATTTCGATAATATCCGCAATCATCATTTTATCACTCTCGGGAATGATTTTTCTTGCAACCTATTTCTTCAAGAAGGATAATGAGATCAGGGTTCAGGAGAACAATCATAAGATATCTGAGCTCATCTCCCTCAAGGTGAAAACTGATGTTACCTCTCTCATCGAGAAATCGAAACTCATCACGGAAAAGCTGGCGGGATCCTCTTCAAATGTGATACCGCCCAGTGAGAAGGATTTTCTCTTTATCGGCATTGCGGAACGCTCACGGAAGGGGGGGCTCAGGTTTATTCGTTCATATTTGAACACACCCGTAATGGATCTGGGCCAGATATCCAGGGAGAATATAAGCGGTGTCCACCGTGCATATGGCACTGTTTTCGCGCGGTCCCTCAACGGTGAACAGGTCATTCACAATATCTCCCAGGGATTGGGAATCCCGGCTATGGGGATAAGCGTTCCCCTCCAGTTGAACGAACGGGGAGATGCCCGGTCGATACTGATCAGCTACATAAAGCTTGATGACTTTCTTGAGGCATTCAGAACCGCTGGTATCACCAAAGCCTTTCTGGTTAATGACCGGGGCGATGTTGTTGCTCATCCCGACAGCACCATTGTTCTTTCAGAGGCGAATTACATCAACATACCCATAGTGGAGAAGATGACCAAGAGCACTCTCGATAATGGTCAGACAAGGTATCGGGACGAAAAGGGGGTATTCCATCTCGGTTCATTCAAGAAGATAGATATAGGGGGCTGTGGAGTTATAGCAACCGTCAATGAGGAGAAGGCCTTTCAGGAGGTTTACAACATTCAGCGGCGGAATGTGTATATAATGATAATCATACTAACCGTCGTTATCGTCATTGTCTTTTTCTTCGGGCAATCCGTCACCAACCCCATTATCAGGCTGGTTGATGCGGCAAGGAAGATCAAGGAGGGGATATTCAGGATCGATATTAAGCCGGCAACCAGGGATGAGGTCGGCGTTCTGACCAATGCCTTCATCGAAATGGGGGCGGGGCTCGAGGAGCGGGAGAAGATTAAAACCGCCTTCGGCAAGTTTGTGAATCCGGAGCTCGCCGAGCTCGTGCTCAAGGATGAGATCCGGCTCGGGGGAGAGCGAAAAACGGTAACGATACTCTTCTCGGACATCCGAAACTTTACCGCTATTTCGGAAAAGCTCAATCCGGAGGAGGTCGTCGAATTTTTGAACGACTATATGACGCGAATGGTTGGATGCATCGACCGGACCGATGGCGTTGTTGATAAGTTCATCGGCGACGCTATCATGGCGCTCTGGGGTGTCCCCCTCTCCAAGGGGAATGATACCGAAAACGCCGTCAATGCCGCCCTCATGATGCGGAAATCACTGTTCGAATTCAACCAGGATCGGGGAGGTGAGAGGAATCCCATTATCAAGATCGGCTGCGGCATCAACACCGGACCGGTTCTGGCAGGCCAGATAGGCTCCGAGAACAGGATGGAGTATACAGTTATCGGCGATACGGTTAATCTGGCCTCACGTATTGAAGAGCTGAATAAACCCTTCGGCACCGATATACTCATCAGTGAGGATAGCTATAATCTCGTAAAGGAGATGTTTGCCGTTGAGCAAATGGCACCTATCAAGGTAAAGGGAAAGGATAAGCCGCAGCAGATATACGCTGTTCTCGGCAGGCAGGATGACGCGGAAAGGCCAAAGAGCGTCGATGAGCTGAGAGATCTTCTGGGTACCACCGTGCAGCCCTTTAACCGACGAGCGGAGGATGGAGAAGGCGAAGCGAAGTATGAGATTCTTTAATGGCAACTTCCTCGTTATCGGGATCGGCTCGGTAATTGTCACGACCTTTTCTCTTCTCCTGTATTTTGATTTAAACAGGAAGGTGAATGTTGCCGAAGCTCAAGAGGTCGGTACTATCACCTTCAAGAGAGAAGTTGCCCAGCGGAAGTATTCTTCCGAAGTGGTCTGGGAAGAGATAGAGCAGAACACCCCCGTTTATAACTACGATTCAATCAGAACCGCGAATCTCTCGGAAGCGGTGATCCATCTCAAAGATGGCACTGAGATTGCCGTCAACGAGAACAGCCTGATTATGGTAATATACAGCGAGGAACAGATCGACGTACAGTTTTCACGCGGTTCAGTAATGGCGAAACGGGTTAACGTGGAGAGCCGGGACATCAAAAAGCTGAATATCAAATCGGGAAGCACCACCGTTTCAATAGAGAAGAGCGACGTGAATTTATCCCGAACCGGGAAAGAAGAGCTGAACCTTACGGTAAACAGGGGAAATGCGAAGATCAACACACTGAGCGGCGAAAAGGTTGTCAAAAAAGATCAGAAAGTCGTTGTGACCGGCGATAAGGATCTCAAGGTATATACACTGAATCTGAAACTAATCGCTCCATCACCGAATAGCTATATTACCACTCCATCGGCTTCAAAGAATATTACCTTCTCCTGGCAGCCGATAGGGGGGGACCAGACTGCATTTCTGGAAGTGTCACGGGATAACGCTTTCGGTACGGTAATAACGAGGAGGGGAGTAAGCGGGGATTCGAGCACGCTCCCCCTGCGAAGCGGCATATACTACTGGCGCCTCACCGCAAAGAACAGGAAAACAGGAAAAACAGAAATGAGCGAGGTCAGGAGGCTCAGCGTTGTCAGGGATGATCCCCTGCGCCTGATCTGGCCGGGGAATGGGGCGAGTTTTGTGTATAAGAAATCCCCACCCCTGATACACTTTAAGTGGAGCGAGAGCACCATCGCAAACGGTTACCGGCTCATCATTGCACGGAAACCGTCAATGAAGGATATCGTCACCGATCTTCGGGTTCCCGGCAACAGCATAGCGGTACGCTCCCTGACGAAGGGGGTCTACTACTGGAGAATCAGCGAGATAGTCAGTTTGAGCGGTGTCAACGAGGTAAAACAGAGCGAGGTGTATAAGCTTTCCGTTGACGAGCGAGATCTTCTCCAGCCGCCCGAATTGACCTATCCGCCGGATGATGAAACTTTGAGCAGGCTTCTTTTGCAGAGGAAGGGAGTTACCTTCACCTGGAAGAGGGAGGGCATTCCCGAATCGCGGATATACATCGCAAAGGACAGTCGCTTTAGCGCTCTCGTATACAGCGGCGCCAGCAAAACCAACTTTTTAAAAGTACAGAAGGAGTTGCCGAAGGGTCGATACTACTGGAAAGTCGCAGGATTCATCGAAAACAGAGAGGCGACAGAATCATCGGTGGCGAGATCCTTCACGATTACCGATAAGGAGACGATACGGCTGGTTTCGCCTGTGAACGGTTCGGTTCTCTCGCCGGAAGGGGAAAAGAGGGGAGCACGGGTGAGATTCTCCTGGGAGAAGGTGCGCATCAGTGGGAAGTATCGACTTCAGATATCACGGGACAGGGGATTCGGCAGGCACTATAAGAAGAGCACGGTGCAAGCCTCCTTCTCGGTAATGGATAATTTAGATCCGGGCGAGTACTACTGGAGGATCTCATTCCTCGATGACGATGGAACCGAGCTCACGAAGAGCACTGTCTATTCCTTCGTGGTGCGGGACCGGCTTGAGGCGCCTGTTGTTATATCACCCCGGAATGGCGATGTTGTTGATATGCAGGATAGAGACGAGCTCTCTTTTCAGTGGAAGCCGATGGATGACGTAACCTTTTATCGAATGCAGCTCTATCAGATAAAGGGGGGGAAATCCTCTCTCGTTCTCAGCAGACGAGTCGACGGAAACAGCTTTGAAATGCGAGCGCTCGACAAGCTGGATATCGGGAAATTCAGATGGACGCTTCAGGCATTCGATACCTCCGGAGGTTCGAAACGGAAGGCCAGGATGAGCCCTGCTGCCAGGATGAATTTCACCATTACCCTGGGAAAGGGCAGAATAAAGCCCGAGCTCGATATCCCTCAAAAGCTGTATATCGAATAGCGGTGTGAACTCACTATGCCTATGAGAACTTTTGCCATATCGGTTGTCTGTATTGCGATGATGCTCTCAGCGGGTGCTGCGAAGCTCAGAGCGGAACCCGGCAATGGCGATTCGAAAAAGCTGCGCGTCAAATGGCAGAAGGATGAAGCCGCCGAGCGGTACCGGGTTCAGATTAGGGATACGCTGGATAAACTGGTTCTCGAAAAAGAGGTCGACTCCAACTACGTCGATTTCATACTCCCTCCCGGCAAGTACCGGATGCGCATCGGGGCGATAACCAAGTTCGGCAAGATCGGCGGCTGGTCGGACTGGAGGTACTTTGAGATAACCAGGAGAGTCGTGCCGGAATACGCGGAGGGGGTGAAAAATATCGGACTCAAGATCGGGGTGGGAATCTGTTATTTCCAGATGCTTCCCGAATTCGACGCCGCCTACGACAACTCCTTCGAAAGCGCGACCGTCACTATCGCCTATTCCTTCGGAAAGATGGCTGTCTTTACCGATATGCGGTTCCTCAGGTTTATCGGGCTCGAGCTCGAGTCCGGCTATGTGAAGTTCAGCGGGAAGAGTGATCCGGACCGGATAACAATCGACAATACCGATATTCTTATCGGGGGGAATCTCTATGCGACGACGATGTTCCGGTTCCCGGTCAATATTATCCTGAGAGCCGGCGGCGGCTTGGCCTTTACGCAATTCGATTATTACGATATTGACGGGCAGGGGACAAACGAAAGCCTCGATTCACAGGATCCCTTCTACAAGATAGGATGCTCGCTGGAATACTCCATTACCCGCTCCTTTTACTTCGAGGCCGGTGTCGATTACTATGTGATAACCTATATCGGCAATGAGTTCAGAACCCTCCGCTACTTCGGCCTCGTGGGAATGCGGCTGTGAGCTGTTAACTCTTCGATTGCTCCGATGCGAAGACCAGGATTCTGCCACAGAGACACTGAGGAAGGATTTCTCAAGATTGAGTTAACATTACCCGGTTCATGCTGGTCAGGTGTTGATAGCTGTAACGCGTATTTATTTATCGTAACGGGTAACGGGTAACAGGGGAAAACTAATCACTAATCACAAATAACTCGTCACTAATCACTATTCACTGATAGCTGTCATCTGATCACTCGTCACTAATCACTATTCACTGATAACTGATAGCTGTCAGCTGATCACTTGTCACTCGTCACAAAGAACTCGTTACTAATCACTATTAACCATCCGCAGGTTTCATTTTGTGAAATAGAAGCGTATAGCTTGCCGGCCAACATACTCAATCATTACGGCTTAAATTCTATGACGGTGTCAAGTGGCGGAAAATCCGCATGGCTTCGCTGATAATTTGATGCAGCCCATGTTGCGTCGTTGCCGGTGCTGCCGTCAAAGCCGTCGAACCAGTAATTCGTGGGATCAATCTTTGCATCATCTTTGAGGCCGATTGAAGCGGTGGTGCCTGTCACAGGATTACCGGTTGTTTTATTACCGTAAATGAATTCAATGGCATTGCTTGTTTCATAGAGCTTCAACTGGAAGGTATAGGTCTCATCCTCTCCGATTACTTCCATTGTCTCCCATTCGATGGTTAGCACCCTGCTTCCTGACACCCCTGTCGTCTGATAATATACGTTGCCAGTTGATGCCGTTAAGTCATCCCACCAGGGAGCGAGAATATCAACGAATTCATCAGGTGCGAAAACCCGGAAAAGCAGCTCATTGGCGAAGTTGTTCGAATTGTAGATCTCATTGCTGAAGGAGGCGAAGCCGTTGGTGTATACTGCAATCTGTGAATAGTATTTGCCCAGGAAGTTGAAGCTGAATCCCAGGGGTACAATGTAGTATCCCTCGTCGAGGGGAGAGTAGGGCGTAATGGGATCGAGCCAGTAAAAACTGGATATAAGCGTCCCGGTTCCGCTGATGGAGACGAAGCTGCCCGGGACTATTCCCGAATTCCATGCGTAATCGCCTATGTACATGTAATCGTTATTGGTCAAAGTGACATCGCCCGGATCGATTCCGTTCCAGTTCGCATCGGCGCTGGTTGTCGTTCCCAGATCGATATCGTAAGGGACATCCCCGTCCCCGGGACCGCCGTCGTCCACACCGGTAATGGTTATTTCATGCGGCATGTTCCAGTCGATGGGGGTGAAGAGGAGACTTGCGGGTGTTACCGTTCCTTCGGTGGCGTCGAGCGTCTGAATGGTCGAAAGGTTGACGTCATTGGCCGGCTGCGAGTTCAGGACAAGCTTGAGCTTAACCGTTCCGCCGTTCTCAGTGGTGATGAGAAATGTGTCCGGGATGACTATCACTTCATAGGGGGCCTCGTCGTCTATGTTGAAAACCGTGACATCGCCCGGATCCATGCCCGCGTAGTTCGGATCGCCGCTCGTCGCCGTTCCAAGATCGATGATTACAGTCTGAATTCCGTCAACGATGCCATCGTCCACGCCGGTGACATCGACATCCTGCGGGATAAACCAGTTGGCCGTGGTGAAGGTGAGGGTTCCCGGGAGCACCGTGACCTCTCCGAGATCGGTGCTCACGATGGCATTGAGCGAGACGTTGGCCGTGGGACGGGAGTTCAGAACTACCTGAAAAGTATCGGTAAGCGGGGTGGTGGGATGCTCCTTCGTGACCAGCCCGTTGCCAATACTTATGGTAATGCCCGCACTGTCATCATCGACATTGACAAAGGCGACGTCGGGCGGGTCGAAGACACCGTTGTAGTTCGGATCGGTGGAGGCGGTGGCAGCCAGCACCACGTTGAAGGGTTGATTCCCGTCAGCGATATCGTCGTCTACGCCCGCAACCGTAACGGTCTGCGGGACGTTCCAGTTTGCCGTTGTGAAGGTCAGGGTTCCGGTTGTTCCTACGAAGGGCACTATAACGGTCCCCTCCGCCGGGGTGTCCACCGTGACGTTAATCGTGACATTGGCAGTAGGCTTCGCGTTCAGGACTACCTGGAAGGAGCTGCTGTCGCCGTTCTCTGAGACGAGCATTGAGGAGCCCGCATTGACGGTTACCCCGGGGACCTCGTCGTCGGCGTTGATGCAGGCGACATCGGGCGGGTTGAAGGTGTTGTTATAGATCGGATCGGTCGATGCGGTGGCTGCAAGCACCACGTTGAAAGGCTGATTCCCGTCGGTATCGGTGTCGTCAACGCCTGAAACCGTAACGGTCTGCGGCACGTTCCAGTTTGCTGTCGTAAAGGTTAAGGTTCCATTTGTGCCGACGAAGGGAGTTTGAATGGTCCCCTCGGATATATCACTTATCGAGACATTGATGGTCACATTCGCCGTCGGCTGCGTGTTCAGGACCACCTGGAAGGAGCTGCTGTCGCCGTTCTCCGAGACGAGGAGCGAGGAGCCCGCGTTGACGGTCACCCCGGGAGACTCGTTGTCCACGTTGTCAACTGTCACATCAGGCGGGTTGAATGTGCCGTTGTAATCAGGATCCGTCGATGCGGTTGCATCAAGTATCACAAAGAATGTTATCTTTCCGTCTGTAATGGCATCATCAACGCCGGCCACGGTAACCGTTCGCGGGATGTTCCAGTTCGCCGTGGTAAAGGTAATTGTACCGTTGGTGCCGACAAAGGGGGTCTGAATTATTCCCTCCGATGGATCGCTCACCGTAACATCAATTGTGACATTGGCGGTCGGCTGCGACGTGAGAACCACCTCGAAGGCGCTGGTGTTGCCGTTTTCGGATACCAGATGCAATGAACCCGCGCTCACGATGACCCCGGGAGTGGGCGGCACTTCATTGTCGAGGTTGTAAACGGTCACGCTCCCTGCGGCGAGGGCGTTCCAGGCCGGGTCGGCGCTGGAGGTGCTTCCCATGTTAATGACCACCGCCTGCATTCCGTCAATGGCACCGTCGTCAACGCCGGTCAGGGTAATGGGCTGCGGAATGTCCCAGTTGGCCGTCGTGAAGGTAAGCGATGCCGTCGAAACGACAACCTCGCCGGTATCGGTGCTTATGATGGGGTTGATGGTCACGTTCGCCAGAGGGGCAGAGTTGAGAACAACATTCAGGGTGTCACTCAGAGGAGTTGTCGGATGCTCCTTCGTTATCAGGCCGTCTCCGGTGATCAGGAGCACGCCCGGTGTTGTGGGTGATTCGTCATCGAGATTGGTTACCACCACGTCTCCGGGATCGAGATTGTCCCAGCCGGAATCGGTGCTGGTGGTGAGCCCCAGATCAATTGTAATGGACTGCATTCCGTCGACGGCAGCATCATCGACGCCGGTTACGGTAACGATCTGCGGCACGTCCCAGTTGGCCGGGGTGAAGGTGAGGGTCGCGGCCGAGACGATAACCTCGCCGGTGTCCGCGCTGACAATCGGGCCGATGGTAACGTCGGCTTCTGGTTTTTTCACCAGAACCACCTGAAAGGTATCCGTAAGAGGCGTCGTGGGGTGTTCCTTGGTGATGAGCCCTTCACCGATATCAATCTGAACGAGACCGGCACCGGAATGGTAATTGCCCGAAGCATCCATCGGATTCTCAACCCGCTGTCCGCAGGCCGAGAGGGTAAGGGCAGTTATAATAATGGCTGTGAGATATTTTTTTTGCAAGAATAGCATAGAGTCAGTCCTGAACATTGAATTTTTTCCGCCCGGGGATTATGAGCTCCCTGAGCCCTGCGTTGAAACGGGTACTCTTTTCCCTCTCATGCCGGGAAAGAGGATGCAGCTCTGATTGTGGTTTTGTGCAAACCATTAATAATACCAAAGTTTCACCGCCATAAACAACTTTTTGTAAAATATTGTGCAATTTTTTCAATTTTATATGCAGGATTTTTTCCTAGAACGATTTTATCGGTGTTCGGGCTTTCACGAGTCCGGGAGGATTTATGGTGAAACGGAAAAAGGATTTGACCCGTAGAGTATTTTCTGTATTTATATCGAGTGTTCGATATAAAAAGATACTGTCGCTGAATTATCAGGCTGCTGTGTCCGGTAGCGGTGTGATGTTTCCGGGCGCCGGCAGCTCGATGAGTATATATTTCATTGATAGTATGGTATTTTTATGCCTTATCTTGATAATCGTTGCAAAAAGGGGGACGCGATATGAACAACATTGAAAAGATGAGCTTCGATGCTATCGTCGTTGGAACGGGACCAGGCGGCGGAACGGTAGCGCGTGAGCTTGCCAAGCGGAAGAAAAAAATTCTCATCCTCGAGTGGGGGCCGGGAGATCCCATTCGTGGCAATTTCAGGCAGTATTTACGTGAACAGCTCATTCCGGGGAAGAGCTTCCTGATAACCAATAAGTTTCTCGGCATGGTCCGTGGAATAACCACCGGCGGGAGCTCAATGTTTTACTACGCCACCGCTTTCCCGGTTCCCTTTGGGATGCTCAAGTCGTACGGTGTTGATATCAAGCGCGAGGTCGCAGAGGCGAAAAAGGAGCTCCCCGTCGGCCCCCTGAATGACGAAATGATTACCCCGATGACGCGGCGGATTATGGAGAGCGCCCAGGATCTCGGCTATGACTGGCAGAAGCTCGACAAGTTCATGTATCAGGAGCGATGGAGACCGGAGTTCAAATTCGGCTATTACGGTGACCCGCACGGAGTGAAGTGGAGCTCGAGGATGTTCGTTGAAGAGGCTGTTGAGAAGGGAGCGGTTCTCCTGAACGGAGCAAAGGTCGGCAAAGTTATCATAGAAAATGGCATCGCGACCGGTGTGGAGTTTCGGATGAAGGGGAGGGATTACAGGGCTTTTGCTTCGAAAATAATAATTGCCGCTGGTGGAATCGGTTCGCCGGTCATCCTCAGAGCGAGCGGCATAAAAGAGGCCGGTTACGATTTCTTCTTTGATCCGCTGATAAGCGCTTGCGGAACGGTAAAGGATGTGAAGAAGCAGATAAATGAGATTCCCATGTCGACCGGATTGCTCATGCAGGATGAGGGGTATATGATGACCGATATGGCGGTTCCCGCAATTATTGATGCCGTTTTTACCGCGCAGGTTTTCAGGTTTCACCGGTTGTTTACCATGAACAGCACGCTCAGGATTATGATAAAAGCGAAGGATACGCTCGGCGGGAGGATAACTGACAGCGGCGGCGTCAGAAAGAAACTGATAGAAGAAGACCGGGAAAAATTGATGAAGGGCTACCGTCGGGCGCAGGAAATACTGAAGAAGGCCGGTGCAAGGGACATCTACAAAACCTGGTATCTCGCGGCGCATCCGGGAGGCACCGTGAAGATCGGTGAAATCGTCGATGCCAACCTGAAAACGCAGTTCGACAACCTCTACGTCTGCGATTGCTCCGTGATGCCTGAGGCCTGGGGCCTGCCGCCCACGCTGACCCTTGTCGGGCTCGGCAAGTATCTTGCCCGTCACCTCGCCGGCGAGAAGAAGAAATCAGTTGAGCGGAAGAAGAAGACTGTCCGGCAATAGATACACGGCGAGCGGACACCGGTGTTAATGACCGCGGTGTTTGTCTCATCGGAAAAGGCAGTTTCGATATGAGAGGTTATCACGATGCCCAAGATTGTTGATCGCGATGAATATCGGAAAGAGATACTGGGAAAGTGTTTCGGGCTCTTCAGCGGAAAGGGGTATGCCAATGTCACCATGCGGGAGATCGCCGGTGAGATCGGCGTATCGACCGGAACGCTCTACCACTACTTTTCCACCAAAGAGGAAATTTTCGAACAGCTCTTTCCCTTCGCGGCGGAGAATAATATCGGTGATTATTTTCAGCGCGCTGCCAAAGATCTCACCGCGGGAGAGAAACTGGAGAGGGTATCCGAATTCTGGCTGGAGAGCGAGCAGCTGTATAAAGCTTTAATGCTCCTGGCCATCGATCTGTTCAGGAACAACACCGGGAATTCCGAACAGATTTTTTCTGCTTTTGCACAACGCTACACAAGTGCGTTATCCGAAATCCTGGATATTTCAGGTGAATTAGCACAAATGATATTCATCTACCTGCTCGGCCTGGTATTTCACTCGGTATTGACGCCGCACGGTATTTCGTACAGTGATGAAATCAGTTTACTCCGCCAGCTCCTGCAATCGGTAATTGAAGAAGAGGGCGGTGAAGAGATGAAGATTATCATAGGGAAGCTGAAAAAAATATAGCAGGTATGTCATTCCGAAGCGGGGATACGTGGAGAGAATAAAAGATGCAGCGAATCGGAATATCGGCAAGAAAGGAGTACAGCACTCGATGGTCATTCATGAAACGAATCGCACAACCGGAGATGGCAGCCCTGAGGATTCGGGAGGGCATTACTCTGAACTCATTACCGGATTCGTGCGCGCCTTTGTTCATACGGAAGAATTCAGGGAGATAGTGCGTACTGCCCTGCCCGAAGTGCTGGAGGTATGGGCGGGGAAGAGCAGAATCAAGCGGGCCCTCGGCAGGCCGGTTGCGAGATCCATCAGCAGGAGCTTTCAACGGAGGGAGAGCGATGCGGATGTGACGCCGGTAAGCGATCTCTGTTCGAGGCCGGAATTTGCACGGATGGCATCAGAACAGCTGCCGCTTCTGATAAACAGCATTATGCATGTCGCGTGTGCAGCGAGTGAAAATATTTCACGGCTCTCCGCTGAGGAGAAATCGCGTTTTATCAGCGAGCTCATCGGGGGATTGGATATGGGGACAGCGGGGAGGGTCATTACCGGTATGGCCCGCATCGTCAATGAAGCCCACGCATCTGATCAGCTCTGCATCACCGCGAGCGTACAACCGGGGTTGCAGCAGTTCCTGCAGAATGTCGATTTCGGCGAGCTCAGGGAAGCGCTTGACCGTTCGGCCGAAGATATCGTGGCGCTCGTTGCCACCGTGAATGATTCATTATGGCAGTATCCGGCAAAGGTGGTCTGCCTCCTTTCAATGATTCCCGCAGCGATTAATATCATCACCGGTGCTCTGGTGAAGACCGCTGAGCCCATGAACCGGCAGGCCCCTGATTTGCTCGCCGATGTGCTGCTCTCGGTCCTTCGCGAAATCAGGGGCCAGGAGATCGGCAAACTGATAAACGAATGGTGCGAGCTGATACGGAAAGTCATCACCGGAAGCGTGCTGATCGGAGAATACGGAAAACCGCAATTGCAGGAGGATATATCATCCCTGCTCGATGAGATACTCGAATCCATTGATATCCCGCTGCTCTTTAAGGTCCAGGCGCAGCTTGCGGAAACCGGAGAGCTGACACGAGGAGCATTTCTGAATCTCCTGGAAGACCATCCCGAGATGGTACGGTTTCTATTGATGAATCGCTTCAGGAAAAGGGCCGCCCGTATCAGATCTGCGTACCGAAATGCTGAAACCATCGAAAGCATTTTTTCAAATGAAGAGGTTGCCGAAGAGATTGCGAAGGGTATCGCAGAAGTCGATCCCCTTGAGCTTGCGGAAACAGTGAATCTCTACTGTTCTCTTTTCAACAGTGTGCGGGAGAAATCACCCGATATCGTGCGTGATACCGTATCCCCGGTCATCAGCTCTCTGGACGAATATGAAGCCGGCAGGGCTCTTCGGTTGCTGGTCGGGGATCTGGTTCAATCGCTGAAACCTGTTGCTCATGAAATCATGCCGCCGTTCATCAGGGGAATTGCCGAATTGCTTACTCCCGATGATAATGAGGATTCGAGCGAGCTTCAGGATGCGCTTGCGGCGCTGCAAAAGGCGATCGGGCAAAGGGGTGAGATGCCATGAGAGAAGCGTTGCGTGAAGCGGCAGTTGTTATCAACAACAGCTTCGTCAGGAGCTGGAAAGCCGGAGGGAAGCAGATTGTTGGCTATACCTGCTCCTATGTTCCCGATGAGATATTTCATGCCGCAGGCATTCTCCCCTATCGCATACGGGGTTTTGGCGCCGAGGAGACAACCATCGGCGATACCTACTTCGGTCCCTTTATATGCAGTCTCCCCAAGTGCATGCTGCAGCTTATCGGGCAGGGTGATTTCGATTTTCTCGACGGTGCCGTAATCACGCCCGGCTGTGATTCGATGCGTCGATTGGATGACTGCTGGCGTAAAGCCGGAGAGGACTATCCGGGCATTGTTCCCGGATTCTTCTTTCACTTCGGCGTTCCCCATAAGTGTACCGATTACACGGTGAAGTGGTTTGCTGAAGAGATCAGGCGGCTCATCGATGCCGTGGAGCACTATTTCAGCCTTAGGATAACCGAGGAGGGGCTGAAAGCCTCGATAAGGGTATATAACCGTGGAAGAGCGCTCCTGGAGGAGCTCGAAGAGCTGCGTATTATGAGTGAGCCCCCTTTCAGCGGAACCGATGAGCTGGCTGTTATTCTCGCGGGGAGCGCCGTACCACGGGATGAGTACAATGAAATGCTTCAGGAGTTCATCGAGGAGTCCAGAAGCAGGGCAGGCATTGATGGGAAGAGACGCCTGATGCTCGTGGGAAGCGCGAATGATGACGTGGAGCTGATTCGTCTGATTGAGGGGGATAAGGCCCTCGTCGTCGCCGACAATCTCTGCTTCGGTTCCCGCTTTCATCTCGATCTCGTCTCCGAAGAGGGCGATCCGGTTATTGCCCTGGCAAAGAGGTATCTGAGCAAGAACGAGTGCCCCCGAATGTACGGCCAGTATCGTGCACGGTTGGACATCTTGAAAGAGAATATACAGCGGGCGGGAGTGGAGGGTGTGATACTGCAAAATATTCGCTTCTGTGATCTTCATGGCGCTGAAAACGGCCTTTTTGAACGGGATCTTGAAGCAACAGGAATACCCTGCATGAGAATTGAGCGGGAATACGGGCCGCTCGTCGAAACGGGGAGAATGAAGATGCGCATTGACGCCTTCCTGGAGAGAATCGAACAGAGAAAGGAGACAGCGTGAGACAGGCAACAAGGGAATACAGCTTTGACTGGATGCTCTGGGCGACCTTTCATGCGGCAAGCAAACTGAAAAAGGGTACCGAGAAGGAATACCGCTCCGTGTTGAACTATATCCCCTATTTCAGGGGCATTGTCGAGAATGTTCTCAAGCTGGGTGAACCGGGGGAGCTTTTCGTAAAAATGTGTGAGCGGTATCTTGACAACCTCGTGCATGTTCATGAGCGGGGGAGGAAGAACGCAATAACCACCTTCTGCTTTTCGCCGACCATTTTTTATGCCATGGACATTACGCCGGTCTGCATGGAAGTCATGACCGCATTTATGACCCTCACCTACAAAAGGGGTACCGCCGAGTTTCTCGACTACTGCAATGAGGTTGGCTTTACGGAAACATCCTGCTCGTCGCAGCGGGGGAGTCTCGGGGCATATCTCGCCGGAGTGGGAACCGATATTGACATGATAATCACCGATACGCCCGGCGTCTGCGACACCAATGCGAATGCCTTTTCCTTTGCCGCCGCATACCTGAACAAGCCCTTTTTTCAGCTGGACATGCCGCCGGTCTTGACCGGAGAGCGGTCGAATGAGTATCACCGTGCGGACTATCGTGCACTCATCTCCTTCCTCGAAGAGCAGACCGGGAAGAAGCTGGATATCGACCGGCTTCGGGAAGTCCTCGCCGAGTATGAGAAACAGGATGAGCTGATCAATGAGCTGGAAGATCTGTACCGGCTGGTGCCCAATCCCCTGCCGGTGCCCTTCAGCCTCTTCCTCTACGCGTCGCGATTTCTCTTCGCCGGCATGAAAGAGTGCACCGAGCTGCTGGAGTCGATGCTGCGCTCCGGCAGGGAGAATGCCGAACGGGGAATTTCAGGACTGAGCGGCGGCAGTGAGAAGCTGCGAGCATTTTTCTGCTATATCGATCATTACACGCAGAATTTGCATCTGTGGGAGATGCTCGACAGTCTCGGCATCTGCTATGCGGGAAATATCCTGAGCAGGTACTGGGCTCCCGATGCGCCCTATGTGAAGGAGTTCCAGATGCAGGAAGCTGCCTATACCATTGACACGGCAACCGTGGACACAATGATTGACAGCCTCGCGCTGATAAATTCCCGGATGCCGATGGTAAAGTCAATTCGCGGTCCCTACGACGCACCCAACATGTGGCTTGAGGACACACTCTCCCTGGCGAAGATGTATCGTGTTGACTTCATCGTGTACAACGGCACCCCGGGATGCCGGAATACCTGGGGAATGCTCAAGCCCTTCGCCCGCGATACAGAAAAGGCGGGGTTTCCCACCTATATAATGTATGCCGATGCCTTCGACGATCGCGTTCAGTCATGGGAAGCCACCCGCGAGCGCTTCGAAGAGTTCCTGAGTGTCAGGGGGTTGCTGGGATGATAGTTGCAGGATGTGATGTCGGCTCTCTGACCTCAAAAGCTGTTCTCATGAAGGATGGCAGAATACTGGGGGATGCCGTTATCAGATCGAGCGCGAAGCCGTGGGAATCCGCCGAAGCGGTCATGCAGAGAGCCCTCCCCGAAAATGTCTCACGGGAGGATATCGGGTACTGCGTCGGGACCGGATACGGCAGGGAGAAAATTCCTTTCGTCAATGAAGTCGTTACCGAGATCGCCTGTCACGGAAAGGGTGCCCAATGGCTGGTCCGTACGGCGAGAACCGTCATCGATATCGGCGGTCAGGACTGCAAGGTGATGCGTCTCGACACGGATGGTACCATGATGAAATTTGTTACCAATGATAAATGCGCTTCCGGCACCGGCCGGTTTCTTGAGGTCATGGCGCGGGTGCTCGGCGTGGCGCTCGATGAGCTGGGTGATATGTCCGCCCGTTCCAGGAATCCGGTTACCTTTGCGAATGCCTGTACGGTGTGGGTGCAGGCCGATGTCATTCAACACCTGAACGACGGGATTCCCCGCGAGGATATCGCTGCAGGAATTAACAATGCTATGGCGAGCAGGATAGCGATTCTCGTCAACGCGATCGGCGTTGAACGGGATGTATGCATGACCGGCGGCGTTGCGAAAAATAACGGTGTGATAGCGGCACTTGACAAGCTCCTCGGCATCAGGATGAGAAGAATACGACGGTACGATCCCCAGCTTGTCGGAGCAATTGGCGCTGCGCTCTTTGCAGCGGAGAAGGCCGGGGGAGGGGTGATATGATAACTGCCGGTTGTGACGTCGGTTCCATGACTGCCAAAGCGGTCATTATGAGGGACAACAGCATTATCGGCTCTGCGGTTGCGCTCACCGGACACGTTTCCGAAAAAGCCGCCATCGAGGTCATGGAACGGGCAATTCAAAAGGCCGGCATATCCATGGATGATATAACCTGCTGCGTGGGGACCGGTTACGGCAGGAAGAATGTCCCCTTCGCTGCTGCCCGCGAATCCGAGATAGCGTGCCATGCGAAAGGTGCGGTATGGCAGGCTCCCACGGTGCGAACCATCATCGATATCGGTGGCCAGGACGCGAAGGCGGTAAGGATCGATAATGCCGGAAAGGTGCTGCGCTACCTGTATAATGACAAATGCGCTTCCGGCACCGGACGGTTTCTCGAAATCATTGCCGAAGCGCTGGATATCGATCTCGCTGAAATGGGAGATCTTTCGAAGAGGGCAACCGAAAAGCTCACCCTCTCGAACCAGTGCGTCATCTTTGCCGAGACCGAGATCATTTCACTCGTCAACGAGGGGAAGGAGATTCCGGATATCGTCAATGCGCTCCACCATGCGGTTGCCAGTCGGGCCGCCTCGATGGCAAAGAGTATCGTGGTTGAGCCCGATGTTGCCATGACCGGCGGTGTCGCGAAAAATGCCGGCATGTTTGATGCGCTCGGCAGTGCTCTTGATACCGAGCTGGTAAAGATTGAGCATCCGCAGATCAATGGGGCCATCGGAGCCGCGCTTCTGGCGAGGGAGCTATGCGGCACGGATACGGACAGTGATACTGCCGGCTCCCCTGCACGATTATAAGGGCCGGTGTTCATGAGACTCTTCGAAGAAATCATAGGTGAGCTTGGATCATTCAGGGAGGCAGTGCAGCGCGGTTCCACCTTCCGTGCATATCGAGCGGCCCCCGGTTCGGCCTGGCCGCAATCGGAAAGGGGAAGTATTGTCATGAAGTCGGAAACCGCCGTTGAGCTCGGGAGCCCGAAGGATGAATCGGTCTCCTTCCTGGTGTGGACGGAGGATGCATCGCTCGTGAAGGATGGCGTCATCTCGCTCATCGGCCCTGATCTCGCTGAAAGCGCCGTACACAGCCTTCCCTTCGGAAAGGCGGTAATCCTCGGCGTGAATGGCTTCACCGAGGAGAATTGCTACGAGCGCCATCGGGAGATTGAGTTGTTGCGGTTCGATGTGAATCTTGAGGGGTATATGATGCGTGCGGTATCACAGCACATGAGGGAGTGGAGCAGGATCAGCACGGAAGCGCTCGCAAAGGGATTCTCACTGAAAATTATGGGAGGTGTTCTCATCGAAATGTATCGATCACTGGATTATGTCCATGCTGCTGAAATATTGTTCATCACTTCATCATCGGAGGATGTCCGGAAACTCAGGGGTCTCGGTGAACGGTCCAATAAGATTATCGGTGCGATGAATAAAATGGCGGTCGAGCTGGCTCTTGACTGCAGTACCTGCGAATATAACGAAGTGTGCGCCCAGGTAGCCGGCCTTCGCTCGCTGCGCGATTCCCTGGCAAAGGAGAAGTGAAATGCGGAATCACGAAGAGGGAACGACGGCGATTGTTGCGGTGTGTGGCAAGGGCGGTGTGGGAAAGACCACCATAAGCGCGGCTATTGCACGAATACTGCTCGGGAAGCCCGGGAGGGTTCTGGCCATAGATGCAGATCCCTCTGTAGGGCTGGCGACTGCGCTTGGTTTCAATGTTCGAAAAACAGTTGACGACATCCGCGAAGACCTCATACGTCATCTGAAAAGCGGCAACACCGGAAACCGGGAGCAGGTTGTCGCACGGCTCGATTATGAGATTTTTGCCGCCCTGGAGGAAAAGGGGAACCTGGCATTCCTTGCAATTGGCCGCCCCGAAGGCGCCGGATGCTACTGCCAGGTCAACGAGCTGCTCAGGGATATCATCACCGCCGTTGCCGACAACTTCGATACAATCGTTATCGACGGGGAGGCCGGAATTGAACAGGTCAACCGGCGAGTTATGGAACGGGTGTCGCATCTGCTGCTCGTATCGGATAGTTCAGCCCGTGGTATCGCCGTTGCGCAAAGCATCGCCGAGGTTGCCGGGAAGTCCATGCAATATGAGAGGGCCGGTCTCCTCGTGAACCGGCTCAGAGGAGATGAGGAGAACTATATACGGATTCCTGATGATTTACCGTGCCTGGGATGGGTTCCGGAGGATGAAGAGATACGCACTTATAATCTGCGGGGGAGGAGCATTCTTGATAGTCCGGAGACGCCCTTTTTCAATTCAGTGCGAGACTGTTTGTGCAGTCTCGGCATCCTGAGCGAAGATGTGCCTTCCGGGAAAAGGATATACAAAAGCACGGAGATCCCGTGAGGATTCCGTGCTTTATCCTCTGTTTTTACACTACTGTTTTTTTATAATAAATACCCATTTATACTGTTTGAATCCGTTCAGCTCCACATCTCCTTCACAGCCTTTCACTCCGGGAGCGGTGGCGATGAAGTGATAGCTGCCGCTTGTCACCGTTCCCGATTTGCTCTTCTTGCTTGCAACCACGAAGGTTTTATTCGTGGGACCCTGCGCTTTAACGGTTATCGTTCGGTCGGTCTCATTCTGAATGACCAGCTTCGGATCCTTTGAAGCGATGTTCGATACATCGAAGGGGCCATCGGGGCCACTGCCGAAATCCATATCGATCATGTCCGCCACTTTCCTGATGTCGCTGATGCTTACCTTGTCCTTCATCTTTTTGATCCAGCTGCATCCGGATGAGGATAAGACGAATGCAATGATCACGAGAATACCGAGATATCTTTTCATAGATGTTCTCCTTACTGTATTAATTGTTGTTGAATGGAAAGAACCATGGTGCCCCTTCGATAAAACCTGAGAGGAGCACATTGCGTTCCCCGTAGAATGAAACGGTTGTGACGATTACCGGCATGTGACTTTCGAACGCGCATTATAGACGGATTCCATTTATTGTCAAGCAAAGATTAAACATTTCCCTTCAACTTCGTATGCAAAAACTTCCTTGCTTTTATTGAATTTTCACTGAAAGAATAGTAACCGCTCTCCTCCGGAGACGGATCAATTGCTGCAGGGAGGAATCCTTATACCTGGCTCTTCGGATCGGTGCTCGTGAGTGATACTATGGCGCGAGGTATTATCATACAGGTCACCTGCTATTCGGGCTACAGAGGGGATGAGCGTCCCGTCCGCTTCAGTATCGGTGAGAAGGAGTTTCAGGTGATGGAAATAGTCGACCGCTGGTACGGACCGGGGTATTCCTCTTTCAAGGTAAAAGCAGATGACGGCAACAGTTATATCATCAAGTACGACGAGGCAGCGGACGGGTGGGAGCTTGAGTTTTTCAGGAAGGATGAATCACCCTGAGCGGAGGCGCCATCAGTGCCGAGCTGTATTTATTTTATACGAGGATATGTTGCGCCGGATTGCGGGATTCACCCTGCGATGAGGGCTCAATCAACAGGAGAGGCTCAGGACACGCATCACTTCCGGAAAACCGACCGCCCCTGAAAGTCTCAAACGGATTTTTCCGATACACCCCGGATCATCTCAACCCAGTGCAGCGGCTGAATGCCGGTTCCGTCCATAATCTGATGCCTGCAGCTGAAGCCGCACGCGACGACCGCAGTTCCCTCGGATCGATTTCGGATAGCGGGAAAGAGCTGCATGTTGCCGATGCGCATCGACAGTTCGTAGTGTTCCTTCTCATACCCGAAGGAACCGGCCATACCGCAGCAGCCTGATTCGATCTCGTTGACCGTCACCCCCGGTACGCGCCTGAGCAGCCCGGTCATACCCGAAGTACCGTAGAGCGACTTCTGATGGCAGTGGCCGTGTATGAGAATTCCCCTGTAGGGAGAGGTGAATGAGCAGGTCAGGGCTCCCGAGGCCACTTCCCGTGCAATAAACTGATCGATCATCATCACGTTCTCTTTGATCCGGTTGCCCAACTCCTCGTCGTCAATGAGGTCGGGGAGATCGTCGGTCAGCGCCGAGCAGCAGCCCGGTTCGCACACCACAATGGTGAGCCCCTGCTGAATGTATCGATCCAGGTTCCGAAGCGTTTTCTCTCCGGCCCGCTTCGCCTCCCGCAGGAAGCCGTGTGAGATGCGGGGCCGCTGACAGCATCCCGCCTCTGCCAGGATAACGTTATAGCCGCATGATTCGAGCAGTTCAACCGCCGAGATGCCGATTCTCGTTTCGTGATAGCTCATATAGGTGTCATCGAAGAGGACCACTCGCTGCTCCCCGGTTTCCTGTGCTCCGCCCTTCGTTATCGATCTCCCGGAAAACCACTTCTGCAGCGGAACTGAGGCGTAGGCGGGGAGGGTGCGCCTTCTGTCAAATCCGACGAACATCTCCAGCAGCCATCGCACCATACCGGTCCGCTGGATGAAGTTTGCCAGCGGGGCCAGGGGGCCTGCAATGAGTTTTGCCATGGCCGGCGTCCAGGCGACCATTCGCTCCCGGAGGCCGGTTCCGTGAACATCACGGTAGTGCTGTAAAAATTCGCCTTTGAGCCTGGCGAGATCGACATTGCTCGGACACTCCGACTTGCAGCTCTTGCAGGAGAGGCACAGGTCCATGACCCCATAGAGCCGCTTCATGCTCAGGCCGTCGGGTCCGAGCTGTCCGGTCATGGCCAGCCGGAGGGCGTTTGCACGACCCCGTGTCGAGTGCTCTTCATCCAGTGTTGCCCGATAGCTCGGACACATGGTCCCGTCAATCCTCTGCCGGCAGGTTCCGACACCGGAGCACATCTCAACGGCGGCCGCGAAGCTGCCGTCCTCGCGGTAGTGATATTCGGTTCGCACAGGTTGAGGCCGGTACGTCGTGCCGTAGCGCAGATCGTGATCCATCGGATGAGGATCAATAATAATGCCGGGATTCATCAGCCCTGCCGGGTCGAAGAGTTCCTTGACCGCACGGAGGGCGTTGTATAGCTCGGCGCCGAAGTAGCGTTCCAGGAAGGGACTCCTGTTGCGGCCGTCGCCGTGCTCGCTGCTCCATGAACCGCCGTATTTGATGACCAGTCCGAAGGCATATTCGGCAATTGCCTTCATATTATCGATATCCTCCTGAACCTTCAGATTCAGCATGGGGCGAGTGTGAAGGGTGCCGACGCTGGCGTGTGCGTACGTGAGCACCGGGACGTTCCGTTCCCTGCAGAAGGAGAGGATCTGTTCGGTATACTCCGGCAGGACCGAAATGGGTATACAGGCATCCTCAATGAATGCCATCGGTTTTCTCTCGCCCTTCATACCGAGCATGATTCCCAAACCGTTTTTCCTGACATTCCAGACCTTTGCCTGTTCGGCCGGTTCAGGGATTATCGGCCAGGAGTAGCCGAGCTTTTTGTTCTCCATGTCGGCAGCGAGCTCTTCGGCTTTCTGCTGTGCCTCGCGAGGGCTTTCGGCAAAGAACTCCACGATGAGTATTGCTGCCGGATTTCCCTGTATAAAACCGGTCAGGGGGCGAATTGATATATTCTCACGTGCGAGTGAAATAACGTCAGCGTCCAGTATCTCAACGGCAGAGGGGTGATGCTTCAGGATGGGTCCAACGGCGCGAATTGCCCCGAGCAGGTCATCGAAGTGCGCGATGCAGAGGATCTTGTTCTTCGGCAGCGGTTCGAGATTGAGCGTGGTGTCCAGGATAACGCCGAGGGTTCCCTCGCTTCCGACTATCAGATGGGAGAGGTTCCAGGAATCGGCATCGACGAATGAATCGAGATTGTAACCCTGCACCCGGCGCATAATTTTCGGAAATCGCCGTCTGATCTCCTCTCTGTTCCTGTGAATGATTGTTTCGAAACCGCTGTAGATTTCGGCTGTGCGCGGGTCTCCCGTCGTCATGATGCGATGATATTCCTCCGGAGAGCGCTCTCCGAGATTCAGCAGTGTTCCGTCGGAGAGGAGCACTGTCATCCCGACAACGTGATCGCGTGCGATTCCGTAGATAATGCTCCTGGTGCCCGATGAATTATTGCCGAGGGTCCCCCCGATCGTAGCGCGGTTGCTGGTTGCCGGATCCGGTGCGAAGTGCAATCCGCTCTTCTTCAGGGCAGCATTCAGCTCATCGAGGATAATTCCCGGCTGCACCTTCACCTGTCGGTTATCGAGATCGAGATCGAGGATCCGATTCATGTACTTGGTAAAATCGATGATAATCGATGAGCCGACTGCCTGCCCACCGATACTGGTGCCGCCACCTCGTGGAAGAATGCTCACCTGATGCTCGGCAGCTTCTTCAACCACTGCGATCACGTCTGAGCGATCCTTCGGAAGGACAACGGCAACCGGGGTGATCTGATATATGCTCGCGTCAGTTGCATAGATGCCGCGGGTAACATCGTCAAAGGTCACATCACCCTTTATCCGTTTGCTGAGCTGCTTTTGTAAGTTATGTAATCGCTTTTCCATCATCACTTTCCAGTTCTGTTATACCCGGCCAGATCGATGCGGACTGCATGAAAAGCATTGAAACGGGATTAGCAGGGTAGGGTTAGTCATTTTATCCGATATTCCGGATCCTGATAATACGGTGAACCCTGTCTGATCGGTTGATTGATATATCGTACTCACAGAAAGAAATAGCATTGTGCGCAGATCAGAAACCCGTAAACCGCTCAACGGGATACTCCCTGCATCCCTCCCTGCCGAGATTTTCATACTCCTCGTCGCTCCATGCTTCGGTGTCTCCGAAGAGCTTCACGTAGATTTCGCAGTGCTTCTCCTGGCTGAGACCGGTTTCCCCGAGGAGCCGTTTTTTCAGATCCGCGAGGGCGACCGATTTCTTCGACATCCTGATACCCTTATCCTGCGGTGTGTCGAAGATGATGCATTTTGCACCGCCCGGTGAATTGTCCCATGCCTTCCACTCTCTCTGCGTGCCGTTGCGCCCTCTTCCCGGCGAGCCGCTGTAAGCGAACTCGGTCCAGTACGATGACATGCTGTCGGCAAGGGCTTTTCGCCCCGGATAGTTGTCATCGGTGTAGAGGAAGTCCAGTCCCAGGTCTGATACGAAATAGTTGAAGACAAAGGGGATCTCCATGCTGTGAGCGGCGCCGAGGAGCACGCTTATATCCGTTCCCAGGATCGACGGCTCCTCGTCCCAGTCGAAGCGGTAGACGTAGACACCGGGTCCCTGGGTTTTTCTGAGCAGGGTGGCGATCTCGTCGGCACCCGTGGCCTTCCAGGCATCGCTCCGGTATCGGGAGACCAGATCATAGAGCCTGCGATCCTTTATCCGGATGACAAATTTGAAATAGCTCTTCACGTACTCCGGATCCTGCGCCATGAAGAGCTTGTATTCATCTCTCGTCGTCCCGATGATAAGGGGAACGGAATTGTAGCTCCTTTTATTCCTGAAGACCTCCATTGCGTTCTTCTCCGGCAGCACCGTTCCGTCGCGGATGGGATTCGGGAAAGATATCATACCCGCCGCGCCCGGCTTATAGATGGAGAGAATGCTGTAATTATCCTTGCCGCGCAGGTATTTCGCAATCTCCTCGCTGCTCATCCCCTCCTGATGTTTCTTGGCCGCATCGCGATCTGAGGCGCTATTGCCGGCGACGAGCATTTTGATGACGATCTCCCGCGAGCTGAAATTGTGGCCGGGAAGGGGATCGTCTCTGTAATGCTCCGCCTGCGCGACGGTCGTTGTTCTCGCGGATCCGCTCTGCACGATAGCGCGGTGAAAGAGCCCCCGGGCCTGTGGCGAGAGGAGCATGGTAACGGTGTTCCTCCCCCCTGCCGATTCCCCGAAGACCGTAATGTTCTTCGGATCTCCGCCGAAGGCGGCGATGTTCTTCTGTACCCAGGCCAGGACCCGTATGATATCAAGCGTGCCGTAATTTCCGGAGCGATCTGCCGGTGTCGAATCCTTCCCCCTGAGAGCGGGATGGGAAAACCAGCCGAAGGGACCGAGTCGATAGTTGAAGGTTATGACGATGACATTGTACTTCTCGGCGAGAACCTTTCCTGAAAAATTGCCCCCATGACCGATGCTGTTCCCGCCGCCGTGAATCCAGACCATAACCGGCAGCCGGTCCGCGCCTTTCGGCACGTTCCAGGGGGAGTAGGGCGGCGCCCAGATATTCAGGAAGAGGCAGTCCTCGGAGCCGGTGGGCTTTCCGTAGAGCCTCTTCGCGACATGGCTGAGCTGACCGCCGAACTGCGTGCAGATGGTTCCGAACTTCAGCGCTTTTCTGGTTTCCGCCCAGGCATCGGCGGGGAGGGGCGCCTTCCAGCGGAGCTCGCCCACCGGGGGCTTCGCATAGGGAATGCCCAGCCAGGCGTGCATGCCGTTATCCTCTTTGAGCCCGATGATTGAGCCGCTCTCGGTCATTCGCACCGTTGCGTCATCTGCAACAGCCTCCCGCGGCTCCTCGGTGCTCAGGCATTGATAGCCGATAGCGATAACTATCAGAAGTGCGGCGATGACGAGGATGATCTTTTTCATTGTAATTCCTCTTCTCGGATGCGGTTGCGATATTTTCCCTCTGTGCTCCGTGTGTTCTACTAACTACAATACGTTGAAAAAAGCGTCAAGATTTTTCATTAATCCGGTTTGTGGATTCACGGCATAAATGCGCTTAATGCTTGACATGATGCTTTGGAATGGAGTAACAATATCTAATTTTGATGAGAGATGTCCATTATTGATGCGACGGAGATTTATTAAGAGAATTAATACCATTGGCGTCAAGGTGACGATGCTCTATATCGTGCTCGCCATAGTGAACATCTCCATCTTTACCATACTGATTTTTGAGAATCAGATCGATCTCATCGTTGATAATACCCGCCTCAATGCAAAGGAGCTGGTATCCACGATTGTTTCTTCGCTGAAGAAGTTCTCTGCTGAAATCGGCACGAGCAGCATTTTCCGGGCACGGTCGGTAAAGGAACGGATTGGCGAGGCGGATTCGGTTATACGCCCCCTGGTGAGAGATTACCTTTTCTTCTCTGAGTCGGGAAAGATCATGCTCCTCTCGTACCCCGGTCTGGATGTGCCGGATTCCTATGTCGAAGACGGATTAAAAGCGATTGCGAACAAGGATTTCAGCGGAAGAGACTTTTACCTGAAGATAATGGAAGATACCCGCGAGCTCTACTTCTACCTGCCGCTGCATGAGTATCAGCTGGGCGATACCATTCTCTTCATGCGCTATCATATGAAGGATATCGGGGAGCGATTGAGCGATCTCTATACACTGATCACCGTTATCATAATTGCAATTTCGATTTTCCATGCTCTCTTCGCCGTCATTCTCTACCGTATGATCATCAGACCGATTCACATTCTCTATCAGGGAAGCGGAGAGATAGCAGTGGGTAATTTCGATGTCCGTGTCAATATTGATCACCGTGATGAGCTGGGCGCGCTCGGGGAATCCTTTAATATCATGGCGGAATCCGTGCAGGAGAAGATAGATACCCTTGAGGATCAGATGAAGATTGTCTCCGACGCGAAAGAGAAGATTGAACAGATGGCCATTACCGATGATCTGACCGGATTATACAATCGACGATATCTTTTCGAGCAGCTGGAACTAGAGATTGAGCGCTCACTCCGTTACGGCAGTCCCCTGGGCTTCATCATGATTGACGCTGATCACTTCAAGAACATCAATGATACGCATGGCCACTCTGTCGGTGATATTGTCCTGAAGGAGATTGCAGCACTTATCAGGGAAAACTGCCGTGAGATTGATACCGCTGCGCGATATGGTGGTGAGGAGTTTGCGGTTATCGCGCTCTCCGCTGACACGGAGACGACCTTTGTCATGGCGGAACGGATCAGAAAATCGGTGGAAGCAAAGCCGATCAGATGTGATGATTGTGAGATTAACCTGACTGTCAGCATCGGGCTGATAAGCTATCGTCAGGATGACCTTGAAAAGATGGCACATCCTGACGATATGGTAAACGCGGCTGACCGTGCGCTCTATCGCGCCAAGCAGAATGGAAGGAACAGGACAGAGATCTATTCGGATGATAAACCCGCTTAAGATGTATAGACGAGAGCTCTTTCTCGTGCTCGTTAGTATTGCTACCATCAGTGCAATGGTGATCCTGAACGACATCGGCGTGCACATCAGATTGCGTGAGCTCCGGATGGTTCTGCAGCAGGGAAACCGCGAAGAGAGCAATCTCGATCATATCGGCTTGATCATGAAATATCACCTCCATAAGAGAATGTACGAGAACAGCATCTCGGATGAGGAGGCTGATACGATCGAGAACAACATCAACAGGATAATCGCCCGGCGGACCGTACAATCCGGCGATACCATCCGGCGA
Source organism: uncultured Leptospirales bacterium (assembly GCA_964652955.1). Lineage (GTDB taxonomy): Bacteria > Spirochaetota > UBA4802 > UBA4802 > JAKQUI01 > CAZZCF01. Next base: position 13,647 of record CAZZCF010000018.1, on the reverse strand, counting down.
TATAGATACGCGTCAGTTCCCGTGCTCTCTTTTATAAACATGCTGCGGTTTATCACGGGGAAGCGGAAAATACGGCATGTTGAGGACGAAGCCTCATCACCACATCTCGATGCTGCCTACTATTACGAGAGAAATAAATCGTATCGCCGGGCGCTTACCGCCTATCAGCAGGCACGACGCGAGTGGAGGGGTGCGCGAACGGTCGTGGCGAGCATTATCGTGCACGAGGGATTCTGTCATTCCATGCTCGGGGATTATCGCCAGGCGAAGGATCGATATCTCACCGTGGTGAACGAATACAGTGATGTTAACGTCGCCATGACCGCTGCGGTTCTTCTGAAATATCTCGATGGGTTTCGCACCGAGTATCACCGGGTAATGGGGAGATCGCTCAGTCCGAAAATACGGAGCGAAAAGCTCTACAAGCTCCTTGCCTACCGGGAGGCGATTAAGACCCTCGACGCTATTGCAAAGACGGATGATCGGCACCTCGGGACGCGGCTTGAATACTATAAGGGGAAGTGTTACGAGGAGCTCGGCGAGAAGGAGAGGGCGGTGGATTCGTATCTCAAGGTCATTACCGAATCCCATCGAACGAAGTTTGCAAAACTCGCGAATCGGCGGGTATATGTTATCGGAACGCAGGTAAAAAATGGCAGCGAGATAAAGAAGATGGCTCTGCAAATAAATACCGTTCTGAAGGACAGGGAGATGGAGGTCGTCATTGAGGAGAGTGAGAAATCACGACTGAAGAGCGTTGTCGCTCCCGAGAAGAAACAGGTCGATTTGCATCAGTCTCGGATAAAGGCGGTCGATAGGATGCTGGGTGATAAAAAGGGGGACGACACCGATTATGGCGGAAAAACGGTGAAGGTTTTCACCAGCGGCGGGAACGTCTTTGTGGGCAGTGTTGTGGAGTATCGTCAGGATGTTATTTGGCTGATGACGAGCATTGGAAAAGTTTCCGTGCGAAGGGATGAGATCAGATCCCTCGAGGTGCAGAGGTAGTCGATGCGATGCTGCCAGAGAGCCTTCGTCTCCATTCTGTGGATCATACTGCTCCTCTGTCAGCATTCGGTCAGCGCTGATGTTCTTACCCTCTCGGATGGGGCAATCCTGAATGGAAAGATCATCCGGTGGACCCCGGATGGCGTTGTTTTCAGCAATAATCATGGCACCTTTCGAATCAAGCAATCGCTCATCAGAGATGTTCACGTTACCTCAAGCTTTTCCGAGGACATCCAACTCCTCGAGCAGATGGGACTTGCCGTTATCGCGAGCGACGTGGAGATTAATTATCGTGCAGGACTGAAGCAGAAGGTTCAGATGAGAGAACCTGTCGAGAACATGAAACCGGGAGGCATGGGATTTTCCTTAACCCTCTCATATCTCTTTACGGGAGGAAAGCTGAAGGAGGAATTACCCCGGGGTTCGGGCGGACATGTGATGATCGATCCGGGGCTTTCCCTGTATTCACGGGAGAGCGTTTTCCTGCCTGAGCTGCGAGGTGAATTCTCCTACTTCAGATTCGAGCAGGATCCATCGAGCGTGAGCGGCTTTTCGATAGCGGGAGGGCCGATGTGGCTTTTCCCCCTCGGCGGCCGTTTCGGAAAAGTTCGTCTCGCCATTCTCCCGGGGGTCTCTTTTCTCACCGTTTCGGATGATGATTTCACAGCCAGAAGCAATACCTTTACGCTGAGCTCGCTCCTCGGGTATGAATACCCCCTCGGCGGAATGCTCTTGATTGTCAATGGAAGATACACCTATTTTTACGATGAGAAAGCCCCCTTGACCGGTATGGGCATTGAGCTGGGTATGGGATTTACGATGAGATAAAAAGTTGACCCTCTGCCGATTAAAAGCGGTATATCTGATAGGGGCCGGGTGGGTTGAAAGCTGTGATCTTCTCTCTGCGAGATTGCGGCAGAAATCTATTGCGGGATTCGTGCAGAGCTTGAAAAAGAATTGATACTCTGTTCTCATCCCCTTGCAGTTTTTGCCTCTTTGATCGGTGACCCGAAAGGAGGCATTCATGTTTCGCAATGGAGTTCCGGTTCATAGGGTTTTTCATCGATGGAATATGATATGATGAGAGGAGAAGGTGATTTCTCAAGGGTGCCTTAATGCGAGAGCCCGGCTTCTGGCAGTTCTGATTGCAGCTCTCTTCACGGTGCATTGCGGTACCGGATTGGATCGATTGCTGGATAAGCCGACGCCGGTGACGGAACCGCCCCTTGTGCAGGGGAATCCCGAGATTCATGTACAATGGGGCGGGGTGCGGGGGAGCGTGAGCGTTTATTCCGGTGACAGCATCGACGTCGGGAGCGTGATAATCGGAGGCTCAAAACCTGTTGCCATCACCATTGAAAATACCGGAGACGGGGATCTGCATCTCACCGGTTCATCGGCAGTGCTCATCATTGGTGCGGATGCTTCACAGTTCGCCGTCAGTGCTCCGCCCGGCACACTGATACCGGCAAAAAGCACCTCTTCATTTACCATACTCTTTGCTCCGACGTCGGTGGGTTTGAAAGCCGTCACGGTTGTTATATCAAGTGATGATAGCAATGAGGAGGTCTATACCTTCACCGTGGTTGGCACCGGCACGGCCTCGAAACAGCCGAAGATGAAGGTGCGGCTGGCTCTTGGCAGCGTTCCCGATAACGGATCCTATTCATTCGGCACCGTCACGGTTGATGCGTCAAGTCCGCCGGCGGTGATCTTCTATGTCGAGAATCTCGGGGATGATAACCTCAATTTGACCGGAACCCCGCATGTGGAGATCGCCGGTGACGACTATTTGCTCTTTTCAGTGACCAATAATACCTCGTCAGTGATTGCTCCCTCGGGATGGTCGAGCTTCAATGTCACCTTCGATCCGGATAGCGAGGGTGATAAAATCGCAGCAGTGAGAATAGAGAACGACGATCCCGATACGGGAACCTTTTATGAGTTTACGATTACCGGATTCGGCTCCGCAACCGATATCGGGCTCTACTGGACCGATGTGCCCGCCGGTACAATTCAGCGGGCCGGTCTCAATGGCAGCTTCGTCGAAAGTGTGCTTGCCGGGTTGAGCGGTCCCGCCGGCATTGCCCTTGATATGACGGGGAAGATGTACTGGACAGAGAAGGGGATTGAAACCGGCAGCGTGTTCCGTACGGATCTGACTGTTATAAATGTAGAGGAGTTGATAACCGGCCTGAGCGATCCGGGGGGTATCGCCCTCGATCTGGACAATATGCTGATATACTGGACCGAAGCGGGGACCGGAGAGATCGGACGTTCTGATCTGGAGGGGCTCACCCCGGAAACACTTATTACGGGACTGACAGTGCCCTGCGGTATCGCACTGGATAGCACCGGTAACCGGATGTACTGGATATGCAACGGTACGTCTTCGCTGGACGATAAGATATGCCGCGCCTATCTTGACGGGAGCACTATCGAGGACCTTGTCACCGGCCTCGAAAATCCCTGCGGCATCGCGCTGGATACGTACAATGGCAAGATATACTGGACAGAGGGAGTGAATGGCCCCTCAACCGCACGAATCAGGCGTGCGGATCTCTCCACCGGAGACAATAGAGAAAACCTGGTTACCGGTCTTTCCGATCCACGCCATATTGTAATCGATCCGGATGGCAGGAGGATGTACTGGACGGATGCCGGATACGGAAAGATTCAGTCCTCCTGTCTCGATGGCGCCGATGTTGTTGATCTGATTACCGGCATCACACCCGGTGGTATTGCAATCGGTAATTGATCTGTTCCTTCCCCGCAATTTCAGGAAGTGAGCAGCCGACATTTTTAAAGAGAGATCACTTCCGATTCATTTATCCTGCGAAAAGGTGGGAAAGAATGAGAACAGCTTCGTTCACGTTACCCGTTACTCAGCTTCTTTCGTCTCCGTAATGATGCCATCATTATCGGTGAGCACTTCAATTTTTATATGATCGTCGCCTTCTTTGAGATCGACCTCAAAATAGAGTCGGCCGATGAGGGAAGATGGCATCGTCTCAGGTTTTATATGTATTGTTTTCTGCATGGCATGCCCTCCTCTCATGATAGTGATTAAAAAATAATATCTTCTGTTGAAGATGTCAAAAATAATGTAATTATCATTTATTTTTGAATTCGACATTTTAAATGATACATTTATCATAGCAGTTATCGTGTGATCGGAATTATGGAGATGAGTACTGAAGGAAAGAGTTATCCCACTGTAGCTCAACGGATTTCCGGGTTTTTCAAGGAGAAATTATTCAAACCGCTTTTAAATTTTCTCCTCCAGGGGATCAGCCCGGAAAAGCTCGCCCTTGCAGTCGTATTTGGCGTACTCCTCGGAATCTTCCCCATGCTCGGCACCACGACACTGCTCTGTACCCTTGCTGCATTATACCTGAAGTTGAATATGCCAGCCATTCAACTGATTAACTACTTCGTGTATCCGTTACAGATCCTCTTTTTCATCCCCTTTATCCGGTTGGGAGAGTTCATTTTTAGCGAACCGCCGATACCCTTTTCCATCACACAGATACTGGAAATGCTGCAAAATGACATTCTGGGCACCATAGCAAATTTCTGGTATGCGAATCTCCTGGGGGTGATTGCGTGGTTGATTGTATCACTGCCTCTTTCTTTTATTATCTATCATGTAACGGTTCGAATTTTCAGAAAGCTGGCGCCGAAATCGCCGAGTAAACCCGAATCGATTGACCGGGGAGCCGGCGGTATGATTCAGACAGTTTAAGGAGATCGGCATAATGAAACGAACAATAAGCTTTTCCCGGGTGCGTTCCCGTGGTACGGTGAGCGAGAATGTATTAAGGCTGTCAGGGATGATAATGGTGGCAGGCATCATTTCCCTTTTATCGGGAGTACCCCTCTTTGCCGAAGATCCCTTTCGGGCAAATATCTACCTGATGGGATCGAACAGAAAGGTGCTCCTCTTCAAGAAGTACAACGAGAGAACGGTTCGGGGAAGCGAGGAATATCTGAAGCACGTTTACACGCTTCCCGATGGAACGCTCTCGGTAACCGAGACGGTTATCAACAGGAACGGAGCTTTCTCGGAATATCAGGTCAGGTTCTACGACAGCGGATGCGCCTGTAGCCTGGTTCGCAATGGCGGGACGCTCCGCTTTCGGTTCAAGAAGGGCGATTCGGTTGAGGAGGGAACGGCGGGCTATCGGCGGGATCTCGTCATGGGACCGACGCTCGGTGATTTCATCAAATCGAAATGGAATCAGCTTATTCGAGGTTCCGTGGTGCGGTTCAGCCTGCCGGCGATGAGTTTGCAACGACTCGCTCAATTCAAGCTGGAAAAGCTCGACAGCTCACCGTATCTCCGCAATGGCGTTGTGGTATTCAAGATGAGCATTGACAGCTTTATTCTCCGTTTGCTGGTGGATCCCGTTCAGATGGTTTACGACCGGGAAAAGAAGCGGGTGGTGGAGATACACGGCCCCTCGCTTCTTGAGAGAAGGGTCAACGGGAAGAAGGTGGATGTTGATGCGGATATCTACTATCGGTATACTCGGTAGAAACGGTTTTCTCAATCTCGACGGAGCAGCAGTTCCGGCCATGATTCGTCTTTCTCAAGTTGAAATACCTTCAGGAGCACATAGACCGACATGGCAATATTTCCGAAAGCGAGAACGAGCACGACCCAGAGTATTCGAGCAAGATATGACTTTTCCTTATACAGTGCCCATACCAGAAAGGTAATAAATCCGAAATAGGCATCGGCGAGCGTTGCCTGAAACCAGGGATCGGGCCAGAGCCTCGCCCCTGCGGTGAAAACATTCTCCTGCAGTGAGGCGGTAACGGTTATCCATAACATGGCAACAAGGATAGCCCCGAAAATAATGATAAGGTACTTTTTCATTGGCATGTATCCTTTCGAGGGAGTAGAAGCTTATTGTAGTATCTCAGTATAATACAGAATGTGAAAGAGACGAAAAATTTTGTTGGGAATAGGGCGGTATTAACATTTTTTCGCTTTTGTTAAAATCTACAGCTCACTTCGGATGTTTTACCAGCCGATACTATGAGTGGGACTTCAATACTTCGTTTTTGCGTGTTCCCATGAGAAGGCTTTTCGCGCTCCCCTGTTTTACGAAAGGGGAATCGCTTTCGACGCCACCGGTAATGCTCATCGAGGACACTGTATCGAGATGAGTATTCTGAGGATGAAATGAGCGAGGAGATATATTCGAACATCCGCACGGTTGAGAAAACAGTCTCGACCGTTTATCGTGATAACTCCGTTCATCCCGAAGGGAAGCGGAAGCGTGATGAACAGGAGCACGATCGCCGTGATAAAGCGGGCGATCACTTCGATGAATTAAATCGTGCTGCAGAGATTAGCAACGACGATTTTGAGAAGAGGAATCTCCCCTATCGGTTTTATCTGCGGCAGGAGGAGGGCGAGGTATTCATCGAGCTGGTGGTGCTGGATAGTGAAAGGAATATAACCGAAATCAGGGAGTGGAATATCACGCATCAGTCCTTTTCCGAATGGCTGAGCCATATTGAACGGGGTGATGGTCTTTTCGTTGATAGCAGAGGATAGGTGACGATAATCATGCAAACCTCACCCTTTTTAAATATATCAATTATAGCTGCGTTGCATCGCATAATATTTGCTTGAATAAAAAAAGCT